>CAYUPN010000043.1:0-16297 GCA_964446605.1 uncultured Bifidobacteriaceae bacterium
GATCCGACCTGATCCGACCCGATCCGACCTGATCCGACCCGATCAGACCTGATCCCCCCTGATCCGATCTAACCTGAACAGATGTTGAACGCGCTTCGATTCCGGTTCCTGCCGGCCAATGCCGACCTCGCGCTGCTGCTCCTGCGGGTCACCTTCAGCGCCGGCCTCCTGTATCTGCACGGATGGGGCAAGCTGGCCACCTACAGCGAGCGGATGCACCGGTTCGCCGACCCGTTCGGTGTCGGCTCCCCGGTCAGTCTGGCGTTGTCGATCTTCGCCGAGGTCGTCTGCAGCGTGCTCGTCGCGCTGGGCCTGTTCACGCGCTTCGCGGCGCTGGTGTGCGTCATCAACATGTCCGTCGCGTTCGTCTTCGCCCATGAGCTGCGGCTGTGGGGACCGCGCAACGGGGAGCTCGCGTTCGCATACCTGGCCGTGTTCCTTGCGATCTTCATCGCGGGACCGGGCCGCTATTCGATGGACGGCAAGTAGGCCCAACGCCCGAAGCCCAGAGCCCCAGGTTCAGGCAAGCCGGTTCTACTGCAATAGAAGGGCCGGCCTAGTGCTTTTCGATGAGCGACCATGCCGCCGCGGTGGGGGACGATCCGCCTTTCAGGACATCCTTCATGCTGCAGCCGCTGAATCGCGTCGTCGATCTGCTCGATCCCGAGCTGAACGTCATCCTGAACATGGACCTGGAGGCCGCGCGCGCGGCGGTCCGCTCCGGGTCGCCGGAGGCGGTCCGGGCGATTGACGGGTCGTTCGCCCTGGTCGCCCAGGACGGGATCACGGTCCGCCTCGCGCGGTCGATGGACCGGCCGGTGCGCTATTTCCTCGCGAAGCGCGCCGCGGGGCCCGCGCTGTTCGTGGCCGACCGCATCGACACGCTGCACCGGGCGCTGGCCGACGAAGGCCTGGCGGACCAGTTCCATCCCAGCTACACGCGCATGGTCCCGGCGCACTACGTGCTGACGCTGCAACTGGTCGGCTGCCCGGATCCGGATCCCGACTACGCGCGCTTCTTCACGCCCGAACGCGGGACGCTGCCGGCGGATCTCGACGAGATCGGCCGGCAGTACATCGGCGCGCTGGCCTCGGAGATCGGCCGGTGGCTGACGCACATCGATCGCCAGTCCGGCGGCCGCGCGCCGATCGGCGTCTGTTTCTCGGGCGGCATCGACAGCGGCGCCGTACTCGTCGTCACCGAGCACGTGATGCGCGGGCTGGGGCTGTCGCCGCAGCGCCTGAAGGCGTTCACGCTCGATCTCGGCGGCGGCGACGACCTGCGGCAGGCGCACGAGTTCGTCCGGCGCCTCGGCATGGAGCACTACCTCGAGCCGATCGCCGCCGCGCCGGACGCGATCGACCCGGACGATGCGATCCGCGCGATCGAGGATTACAAGCCGCTCGACGTCGAGTGCGCCGCGGTGTCGCTGCTGCTGCACCGCGGCATTCGTGAACGCTATCCCGACTGGACGTACCTGCTCGACGGGGACGGTGGCGACGAAAACCTCAAGGACTACCCGATCGAGGAGAACCCCGAGCTGACGATCCGCAGCGTCGTCGACAACCTGATGCTCTACCACGAGGGCTGGGGCGTCGGGCGGATCAAGCACTCGCTGACCTACAGCGGCGGGCTGAGCCGCGGCTACGTGCGCGGCTACGCGCCGGCGCGGCGGTACGGCTTCGTCGACTTCAGCCCGTTCATCCGCCCGTCGGTCATCGAGGTGGCCGAGGCGATTCCGTTCGCGGCGCTGACGAACTACGACGTGCCGACGCTCTATTCGCTCAAGGGCGAGGTGGTCGCCCGTGGCGTGCGCGCACTGACCGGGCGCGACATGCCGATCTTTCCGAAGCGGCGCTTCCAGCACGGCGTCGCGCCCGAGCCGGTGCTGCGCGATCGCATCGGCGCGGCCGAGCGCGAGTACCGGCAGCGGTTCCTCGCGATGTACGCCTGATGCCGCATGCCGCCCGCGACGCGTTCGTGCTCCGGACGCGGGCGGCGCGGCCCGCGCACGACCCGTGGCGGCCGCACGGCACGGCCGTCGACGAGGAGCCGGACGCGCGACGACACCCGGTCGACGCGATCACGATCTTCCTGACGGGGCGCGAGTGTCCCTGGCGCTGCGTGATGTGCGACCTGTGGCGCTACACGGTGCCGCACGACACGCCGCGCGGCGCGATTCCCGCCCAGATCGACTCCGTGCTCACGTCGCTGCCCGCCGCCACGCCCGGGCGCGCGCGGCACCTCAAGCTCTACAACGCCGGCAGCTTCTTCGACCCGCGCGCGGTCCCCGAGGCGGACTACCCGGCCATCGTCGATCGGCTCGATGGCTTCGCCCGGTTGGTCGTCGAATCGCACCCGGCCCTCGTCGGCCGGCGGCTCGAGCGCCTCCTCGCGCTGCTCGACGCACGTGCCGCGGCCCGCTCGCCGCGCGTCGATCTCGAGGTCGCGATGGGGCTGGAGACCACGCATGCGGCGGCGCTGGAGCAGTTGAACAAGCGGATGACCGTGCGGCAGTACGTCGACGCCGCGGCGCGGCTCGCGTCGCGCGGTGTCGGGCTGCGCGCGTTCGTGCTGATCGCGCCGCCGTTCGTGCCCGTGGCCGAGCGCGCGTTCTGGCTCGCGCACGCCGTGGACACGGCGTTCGACGCCGGCGCGGCAATCGTCTCGATCATCCCGGTGCGCGCCGGCAACGGCGCGATGGACCAGCTCGCGCGGCAGGGCGCGTGGCGCCCGCCGGATCTCGACGAGGTCGAAGACGCGTTCGACGCGATCGTCGCGCGCGGGCGCGGCCGCGTGCTGCTCGATCCGTGGGATCTCGACCGGCTGCTGACGTGCGCGGCCTGCGCGCCGGCTCGGCGGCAGCGCGTGGCGGCGATGAACATGACCGGGCAGGTGCTGGATCGCGTGCGCTGCGACGTCTGCGCGCGGAGGGCGTCGTGACGGCCGGTCCGCGCGTCGACGTCGCCATCATCGGCTCCGGGTTCTCCGGAACGCTGCTCGCGCTGGCGCTGCGGCGGCGCGGCCGATCGGTCGCGCTCGTCGAGGCCGGCCGCCACCCGCGCTTCGCCATCGGCGAGAGCTCGACGCCGCTGGCGAACCTGCTGCTCGAGGAGATCGCCGCGGAGTACGACCTGCCGCGCCTGGCGCCGCTCGCGAAGTGGAGCACGTGGCGCCGCGCGTATCCGGAACTGCCCGTCGGGCTCAAGCGGGGATTCAGCTTCTTCCATCACCGGCAGGGCGAGCCGTTCGCCGATGGCCCGGATCACGCGCGCCAGCTGCTCGTCGCGGCGAGCCCGCACGACGGCATCGCCGACACGCACTGGTACCGCGCGGACTTCGACGCGTTCCTCGCGCGCGAAGCGGTGGCGGCCGGCGCGGAGCTGTTCGAGGAGACGCGCGTTGCCGCCATCGATCTTCCCGCGCGGGGGGACGTGACGCTCGATCTCGCGCACGCCGGCGCCCGCTGTCCCCTGCGCGCCGGCTTCGTCGTCGATGCCAGTGGCCCGCGCGGGGCGTTGAGCCGGCTGCTGCGGCTGCCCGAACGCCCGCTGCGGTGGCTCCCGCCCACGCAGGCGTTGTTCACCCACTTCGAAGGCGTCGCGCGCTGGGATTCACTGGCCCCTGGCCCCCCGGCCCCTGGCCCCTGGCCCCTGGCCCCTGATTCCCGGCCCCTGGCCCCTGGCCCCTGGGCCCTGGCCCCTGATTCCCGGCCCCTGACCCCTGACCCACCCTTCCCCATAGACGATGCGGCGCTGCATCACATGTTCGAGGGGGGCTGGATCTGGGTGCTGCGGTTCGACAACGGCATCACCAGCGCCGGCGCGGCGCTGACGGATCCGCTCGCCGCCGCCATCGGTGCAGCCGACGGCGCGCCGGCGTGGGAACGGCTGCTCGATCGGCTGCCGTCCGTGCGCGCGCAGTTCGAAGGCGCCCGGCCCGTCCGGCCGTTCGTCCACTCGCCGCGGCTCGCGTATCGCAGCGCCGTGATCGGCGGCCCGCGCTGGGCGCTGATGCCCTCGGCGGCGGGTGTCATCGACCCGCTGCTGTCGACCGGCTTCCCGCTGACCCTGCTCGGCATCCAGCGGCTCGCGTCGCTGCTGACGGCGACGCAGGACGATGAGACGCGGGAGCGGAGGCTGCAGGACTACGCGGCGCGCACGCTGCGCGAGCTCGACGCGACCGAGCGGCTGGTCGGCGCACTCTACGGCGCGATGCCCCGGTTCCCGCGCTTCAAGCGGCTCGCGCTCCTGTACTTCGCGGCTGCCGTCTACAGCGAGACCGCGCGGCGGCTGGGGCGGCCCGCGATCGCGCCGGGCTTCCTGCTCTGCGACCATCCCGGCTTCGCCCCCGCGTTGACCGCGGTCTGCGAGGCCGCGTCACAGGTCGGGCCTGACGATGCGGCCGGTGAGGCGGCGCTTGCGGCGATGATCGACGCCGCCATCGCGCCCTTCGACCTCGCCGGCCTCGGCGACCGGTCGCGGCGCGACTGGTATCCCGTGCTCGCCGACGACCTCGTCGCGGCGCGCCACAAGGTCAACGCCAGCGCCGGCGAGATCGCGGCGCTGCTGGAGCGATGCGGATTCGAATGCCGGGTGTGAGCAGACGGGGAACGGCGGGGCGCAGGCACGGATGGCGCGCCGCGTGGCTGGCGGCGGTCGTCGCCGTCGCGATCGCGGCCGTGTCGGCCTGCGGCAGGGAACGCGCGCCCGCGGTGCCGTTCGAGACGTACCGGCAGGTGGTGACGTCGTTCTACACCGGGCTGGCCGCGATGCAGACCAGCCAGGACGCGCTCGCGCTCGGGCACTTCGAGCAGGTCACGCAGCTCGTCCCGCAGGAGCCGGCCGGCTGGGCGAACCTCGGGCTGCTGCTGCTGCGCCAGCAGGAGGTCGACGGCGCGATCCCGCACCTGACGCGCGCCGCGGAGCTGGCGCCCGACAGCGCCGCGATCCAGCGGCTGCTCGGCCTCGCCGAAGCGCGCCGCGGCGATCTGGAGGCCTCGATCGGGCACTGGCGCCGCGCGCTGGAGATCAACCCTGGCGACGCGCGCGCGGCGTACGCGCTCGCGCGCGAGATCGAGCGGCAGGGCACGCCCGAGAGCGACGCCGAGGCGCAGCGGGTGCTCGAGACGCTGCTCGAGCGCACCGACAACCTGGTCGCGCGGATCGACGCCACGCGCCTGGCCGCGAAGCGCGGCGACGCCGAGGGGCTGGCGCGCGGGCTCGCCGCGCTGGAGCCACTCGCGCGCGGCTGGCCCGAGGAGGCGCAGGCGCGCTTCCGGACGGTGCGGGAGGCGGCGGCCAACCCGCGCGCCGCGGCCCCGGCGATGGCGTTTCTCAAGAACGTGCTGCTGCGCGCTCCCGAATACCGTCGCGCGCTCGCGGCCGTCAGCACGCCGCGCGAGGAGGTCGGCGAGCCGCTGGAGCGGTTCCTCGTGCTCGACAACCCCGACCCGCGGCCGTCCGAGCCCGACACGGCGCTGACGATGACGCTCCAGGCGGCCGGCGACGAGGCGCTCGGCGAAGGGGGCCCCGACACCGACGCGCACGCCGTGCACGCCGACTTCAACTACGACTATCGCGTCGACGTCGCGATTGTCGGCCCCGAGGGGCTGCGGCTGCTGCGGCGCGGCGAGTCCGGCGCGCTCGCCGACGTGACCGCCGCGGCGAAGCTGCCCGCGACGCTGCGCTCCGCGCGGTTTGCCGGCGGCTGGGCCGCGGACATCGACACGGAAGGAGATCTCGATCTCGTCGCGGCCGTCGAGAACGGGCCGCTCTACATGCTCCGCAACAACAACGACGGCACGTTCACGCCGCAGCAGCCGTTCGCCGGGGTGACCAACGTGCGCGACTTCGTCTGGGCGGACCTCGACGGCGAGGGGGTGCCCGACGCGGCGGTGCTCGACGCCACCGGACACGTACGGCTGTTCGTGAACCTGCGCGGCGGCGCGCTGCGCGAGGAGCCGGCCCCCGTGGTGCGCGACGCCGTCGCGATCGCCGCGGCGGAGGCGAGCGGCGACACGATCCTGGACCTGCTGGTGCTCTCGCGCTCCGGCGCGGTCACGCGCATCTCGAAGCGCGACGGGGGCTGGGAGGCGCAGGAGATTGCCCGCGGGACGCTGCCCGGCGGCGGCGCGCCCGGCCAGGCGCGGCTGCTCGTCGCCGATCTCGACAACAACGCCGCGCCCGACCTCGTCATCACCGGCGCCGGCGGGACGAGCGTGCTGCTGGGCGGTCCCGGCGGGTTCGTGGCCACTGCGCAGCCGCTGCCCGCGTTCCGCGCGACGCGCGTGCTGCCCGCCGGCGAGGACGGCCGCGTGCGGCTGGCAGGATTCACCGAAAGCGGCCCGGTGATCGCGACGCCGGTGCTGACGAAGCAGTACCACTGGCAGATCGTGCGCCCGCGCTCCGCCGACGTGCTCGGCGATCAGCGCATCAACTCCTTCGGCGTGGGCGGCGAGGTGGAGGTGCGCAGCGGTCTGCACGTGCAGCGCGTGCCCATCGAATCGCCCGTCGTGCACGTCGGTCTCGGCGAGGCCCCGCAGGCCGAAGTGGTCCGCATCTTCTGGCCGAACGGCACCATCCAGTCGGAGTTCGATCTCCGCGCCGACACCGCCGTCACCGCCTCGCAGCGGCTGAAGGGATCCTGCCCGTGGCTCTTCGCGTGGAACGGCCGCGAGATGGCGTGGGTGACCGACGTGCTGTGGCGCTCGCCGCTCGGCCTGCGCATCAACGCGCAGGACACCGCCGACGTCCAGATGACCGAGGACCTGGTCGTCTTCCCGGCGGGCAGCCTCGCGCCGCGCGACGGCGCGTACGACCTGCGCGTGACGGCGGAGCTCTGGGAGACGCACTTCTTCGACCTGGTCGGCCTCGGCTACGTCGATCACCCCGAGGGCACCGAGGTCTTCGCGGACGAACGCTTCGCTGTCCCGCCTCCCTCGCTCGACCTGATCGCCACCGATCCGGTCCGGCCCTTCGCGGCCGTCCGCGACGACGGCGGACAGGACGTCGCGGCGACCGTCGCCGCGCGCGACGACCGCCATCTCGACTTCGCGGGGCGCGGGCGCTACCAGGGCATCACGCGGCCCCACTACGTGGAGCTCGAGCTGCCCGAGGAGGCGCCGCGCACCGGGCCGCTGTGGTTGATCGCGCAGGGCTGGGTCCACCCGACGGACAGCTCGATCAACGTCGCGATCGCGCAGGGGCGGCACCCGGCACCGGACGGGCTGTCGGTGCACGTCGCCGACCGGACGGGACGCTTCCGGCCCGTCCGCACGGGGCTCGGGTTCCCGGCGGGCAAGGACAAGACGATCCGGATCGACCTGTCGGGCCTCTTCCCGGCCGACGGGCCGAGGCGGCTGCGCCTGGCGACGAACCTCGAGATCTTCTGGGACCGGCTCGGCTGGGCGGCCGGCCGGCCGGACGTCAGCCCGCGGATTGAACGGCTCCCGCTGCTCTCCGCCGATCTGCGGTACCGTGGGTACTCGGAAACCTGGCAGCGCGACGGGAGCAGCCCGGAACGGGCGCGCTACGTCCTGGCGGGCACGGCGCCGCGGTGGCGGGACCTCGAGGGGTATCACACGCGGTTCGGCGACGTGCTCGAGCTCGTGCGCGGTGTCGACGACCGGTATGCGATCCTGAATGCCGGCGACGAGCTGGCGCTGCGATTCGGCGTGCCGCCGCCGCCCGCGCCGGGCATGACGCGGACTTTCGTCTGGCTCGCGGACGGCTGGGAGAAGGACGGCGACTACAACACGACGTTCTCGCGGACGGTGCTGCCGCTGCCGTCGCACGCCGATCGGGCGTACGCGACGCCGCCGTCACGGCTCGAGGACGACCCGGTCTACCGGCGCCACCGCGAAGACTTCGAGACGTACCATACGCGGTACGTGACGCCGGCGCCCGTCCGCGACGCGCTCGCGCCCGCCGCGCGCACATCGCCTCCGTCCGATCGATGACCGAGCCATGAGACGCTACGCCCGATTCCTGCTCGCCCTCGTCTTCATCGCGCTGCTCGCCACGCCCGCGCTCATGCGCCGCTTCGGCGGCCGCGCCAGCGTCGCCGAGGCGGGCGTCGACCCGCTCCAGCGCTACGGCTTCCGCCTCACCGAGTCGTCGCACGAGGCCGGCGTCGCGTTCGTCCACCAGGGGCCGACGCTGGACCCGAAGCTCGCGCACATCATGCCGCAGGTGGCGTCGATGGGCGCCGCCGTGTCGGTGGTCGACGTCGACGCCGACGGCCACGACGATTTCTACGTCACCAACAGCGCGGAAGGGGCGCACAACCGCCTGTATCGCAACCGTGGCGACGGCACGTTCGAGGACATTGCCGCCGAGGTCGGGCTGGCCGACGTCAACGGCCCCGGCGTCGGCGTGTCGATGGGATCGGTCTGGGGCGATTTCGACAACGACGGGTACGAGGACGTCGTCCTCTACCGCTGGGGGCGCGCCGACCTGTACCGCAACGAAGGAGGCACGCGGTTCACGCGCGTCGACGCCGGCCTGCCCGCGTGGGCGAACCTCAACACGGCCGTCTGGTTCGACTACGACCGCGACGGCCTGCTCGATCTGTTCCTCGGCGGCTACTACTCGGAGCGCCTGAACCTCTGGGACCTCGCCAGCACGCGCATCATGCCCGAGAGCTTCGAGTACGCGCGCAACGGCGGGCGCAAGTACCTCTACCGCAACCTGGGCGACGGGCGCTTCGAAGAGGTCAGCGAACGGCTGGGGCTCGTCTCGAACCGCTGGGCGCTGGCTGCCGTGGCCGCCGATCTGCGCGGGACCGGCTACCCGGATCTGTTCATCGCGAACGACTACGGCGTCTCGGAGCTCTTCCTGAACGACGGCGGGCGGCGCTTCGTCGAGGCGGGGCGCGAGACCGGCGTCGGCTACGCGCCGAAGAGCGGCATGAACGCGTCGGTCGGCGACGTGCTGAACGACGGCCGGCTGGCGATCTACGTCTCGAACATCTCGGAGGAGGGCATCCTCCTCCAGGGGAACAACCTCTGGATGCCGACCGGCGGCACGCCGGAGCGTCCGCGATACGAGAACCTCGCGACCGCGATGGGCGTGGATCTGGGCGGGTGGAGCTTCGGCGCGCAGTTCGGCGATCTCAACAACGACGGCTTCCAGGACATCTACCTGACGAACGGCTACGTCTCGGCCTCGCGCACTGAAAGCTACTGGTACGACTTCGCGAAGGTCGCCGGCGGCCACGAGGTCGTCATCGGCGACGCGCGGAACTGGCCGGCCATGGGGGAGCGCAGCCTCGGCGGGTACCAGCCGAAGCGGGTCTGGATCAACGACGGCGCCGGGCGGTTCATCGACGTCGCGCAGATGGTCGGCGCCGAGGACCGCCACGACGGCCGCGCGGTCGCGCTCGCCGACTTCTCGAACCGCGGCGTGCTCGACGTCGTCGCCGCGAACCACCGCGGGCCGCTGCTGCTGTATCGCAACGAGGTCGCGCCCGGCCGGCACTGGATCGGGTTCCGGCTGGAGGGGGCGTGCCGCCCGGACGTCACCGCGGATTGCACCAATCGCAGCGCCATCGGCGCCCAGGTGACGGTGTACTGGAACGGGCAGCGCCAGCGACAGGAGGTCAGCGGCGGCTCCGGGTTCTGCGCGCAGAACCAGCGGCGGCTGCACTTCGGGCTCGGGGAGACCGCGGCGATCGAGAAGGTCGAGGTGCGGTGGCCGTCGGGGCGGGTGCAGACGCTCGACGGCCTCGAGGCCGACCGCCTCCACATCCTGAAGGAACCGGCATGACGACGACACACGCGGCAACGGCGGGGACTGCGCCGGCGCCACCACGGGCGTTCGGCATCGACCGCCGCTATCTGGCGCCGATCCTCGTGACCATTGTCCTCGTCGGCGGGCAGGTCACGTTCGGGTTCCTCGAGAGCTGGTCGCGGACCGCGCTGGCGATCGTCACGTCGATTGGCGTCGAGATGGCGCTGGGCCTGCTGTTCGCCGGCCGGCTGCCGCACCTGGCGAGCGCCTACATCTCGGGCATCTCGGTCGGCATGCTCGTCCGCTCGCCGGAGATGTGGCCCTATGCGCTCTGCGCGGCGCTGTCGATCACGTCGAAGTACCTGATCCGGGTCGACGGCCGCCACCTCTGGAACCCGTCGAACCTGGGCATCGTCGCGATGCTGGTGCTCGCGTCGGACACCGTCGCCGGGCTCAGCGTGCAGTGGGGCAACAACCTGCTGCCGATGGTGTTCGTGTGGGCCTTCGGCGTGGCGATCATCAGCAAGCTGGGACTCTTCCACATCACCGCGACCTACGTGGTGTCGTTCCTCGGCTTCGCGTGGCTGCGGTCGGTGCTCGGGGGTGCGCCGGTGCTCGCCGAGATCGCGCCGATCACCGGCCCGATGTACCAGCTCTTCATCTTCTTCATGATCACCGACCCGAAGACGTCGGTGCGCCCCTTCCGGGCGCAGGTCCTGGTGGCGTTCCTGATCGCGGCCGCCGAGTCGGTGATGCGCTCGATGGAGTTCGTGTACGCGCCGTTCTACGCGCTATTCATCGTCGGGCCGGCGGCCAACCTGATCGAGATCCTGATCGACCGGCGTAAGAGGCGGAGCTAGGGCGGCGCGGGTCGCCCCCCGGATTCGTCTCGCGGAGCCTGCGACTACTGCTGGGGCTGTGCGGGCGCTTCGGCCGGAGCCTGTCCGGCTGGGGGGGCCGTCTGCGCGGGCGCATCCGTTGCGGGTGCGCCGGTCGGGGCGGGCGCCTGCACCGGCGCGGGCACGGCGCCGACGACCGAGCCCGGGCCGCGGCTGATCATCGACAGCGCCAGGGCGCCGGCGAAGAAGAGCACGGCAGACACCCACGTCACTTTCGTCAGCAGCGTCGCGCCCGACCGGGCGCCGAACGCGGCCTGGCTGGAGCCGCCGCCGAACGCGGAGGCGATGTCGCCCGCCTTGCCGGTCTGGACGAGCACGACCATCAGCAGGACGAAGCAGTTGATGACGAAGAGCGTCGCGATCAGGTAATAAAGCATGGTCCTTCGCCGGGGCGCGCGAGCGCGCAGCCGGAAACCCCTGATTCTACCACGCTCCCGGGCTCTTGGCGGCCTTCGGCCCTTCAGGCCTTTGGACCACTCCTGGGGGCTCATCGACGACCGGAATGGCTCGAGCCAATCTCTGGACCTTGGGCCTTGGGCTTCAGGCTTTAGGTACGGGGCAAATCCGCACGGCCGGGCTCGGCCGATTGCCACTCGCTGTCACGCGGGCACTCGCCGTTGCATTGCCGTGAACGTCGTCCGGATGTCAGACGGCGTACGCTGCCAATCAGCCGGCACGGTTGAGCTTCACGCTCCCCACCTGCACAAAAGGGGGATCTTCTCGCCAGTTTGGGGCTAGCATGGGAGCGCCTCCCCGGCAGGGATGAGCGACTGCGCCGACGCCTGCGCGTCGGCGTGCGCTCCCGCCCAGGCGCCCGTGGTTCGTTCGAACGGTGGCCGGCCCCTGCCGATGCGTCCGGCCCGTTCCTTCGCCGCATGACGCTGTCCATCTTCCAGAAGGGCCTGCTGGTCCTCACGCTGGCCTTTCTTTGCCTGGTGGCGCTGGCGGTAGCCTCGGTGCGCAGCCACGTGCGCCACGTCCACGCGCAGGAGCGCGCGCTGCGCGCCTCGGAAGTGCTGGTCGTCGGCCAGCGCGTGCTGGGGCTCCTCGTCGACATCGAGACGAGCGTGCGCGGCTTCGTCATCACCTACAACGAGGACTTTCTCGAGCCGTACGAGGAGGCGATCCGCGACCTGGACCCGTCGCTCGACCGCCTGCACGAGCTCGTCGAGTCGGATCCCGAAAACCTCCGGCTGTCGCAGATCGTCGCGCGCGACGCGCGCACGCTGGCGCGCTGGCACGCCGAGACGCTCGACCTGGCGCGCGGGGGCGAGGGGGAGCTGGCGATCGAGCGCTCCACGGCGGGGAACAAGGCGCGCATGGACGGGCTGCGCATCTCGGTGAACGCGCTGCTCGCGCGCGAGCGCCGCGGCGCCGACGATGCCATGGCCGCGCTCGAGGCGGAGCAGAGCCGCTTCAACCTGTTCCTCGTGAGCGGCGCGGCCGGCACGCTGCTCGCGCTTGTCGCGCTGGCCTTCGCGTTCCAGCGCGGGGTGACCAACCGCCTGGCGACGCTCGTCGCCAACTGCGAGCGGCTCGGCGAGGGGCGCCCGCTGTTGCCGGCGGGCGGCAGCCGCGACGAGATCGGCAACCTCGACGCGGCGTTCCGCCGGATGGCCGAGGAGCTCGACCGCCAGCGGCAGCTCAAGCTGCAGGGCCTGGCCGAGGCGGCCGCGCTCGTCGTCTCGGCGCGCGAATCGCGCCACGACCTGCTGCACGCCATCACCGGGAAGGCGCGCGTGCTGGCGGGCGCGCAGTACGCCGAGTCGTGGCTCGCGGCCGACGACCGCGGCGCGCTCGGCACGCGCGTCTGGCGATCGGCCGCCGAGCCGCCGCCCCCCGGCACGGACGCGCAGTGCCCGCAGGGGCTCTGGGACGAGGTGCGCGAGAGCGGGCGCCTCGCCCGCGCCTCCGACGGCCGGCGGCGGTGGCTCGCCGCGCCGCTGACGTACCGCGACGGCGCGATCGTCGGGCTGGTCGCCACCGCGAAGGAGGAGGCCTTCCGCACCGAGGACGAGCTCGTGCTCGTCCAGCTCGCGCATCTCGGCGCGGTCGTCCTCCAGATCCGCCACGCGTACGAGCAGCTCGAGCATCACGCCTCGGAGCTGGCGGCCCTCAACGAGGACCTCACGCAGAAGACCGAGGAGAACGAGCTGTTCGTGTACTCGGTCTCGCACGATCTCCGGTCGCCGCTCGTCAATCTCGAGGGCTTCAGCCGCGAGCTGGAGTCGGTGTCGGCGTCGCTGCGGGCGCTGCTCGCCGCGCCCGGCGTGTCCGGCGACGTCCGCGCGGAAGGGGAGAAGCTGCTGGACGAGGACATGCGCGAGGCGGTGCACTTCATCCGCGCGGCCGTCGGACGGCTGGGGCGGATCATCGAGGGGCTGCTGCAGCTCTCGCGCGCCGGCCGGGTCCAGTACCGCAGCGATCCGGTGGATCCCAACGCGATCGTCGAACGCGTGCTGGAAGGCATGCACGCGACGATCGCCGCGCGCGGCGCGCAGGTATCCACCGGTCCGCTCGGCGCCGTGCGCGCCGACGCGACCGCGCTGGAGCAGGTGTTCGGCAACCTGCTCGACAACGCGCTGAAGTACGCGGCGCCCGGACGCGCGCCGTCGATCGCGATCGGCGAGGCGGATCCCCCCTCGCCCGCGGAACGGGTGTTCGTCGTGCGTGACAACGGCCTCGGGGTGCCCGAAGCCTACCGCGAGACGATCTTCCACCCGCTCCAGCGCGTGCACGCCGACGCGGCGCCGGGCGAAGGGCTCGGGCTCGCGATCGCGCGGCGCCTGATCGAGAAGCAGCACGGGCGCATCTGGCTGGAGTCGGAGGACGGGCGCGGCGCCGCCTTCTTCGTCGCGCTGCCGCGCGCCGCGGAGGGGGACGCCGCGGCCGCCGCCACGCGGGAGAGGCTGGCGGATGCCGTCTGATCCGCTCAGCATCCTCCTCGCGGAAGACGACGAGGGGCACGCGACGCTGGTGCAGCGCAACCTGAAGCGGGCGGGGCTGGACAACGAGATCGTGCGCGTGCGCGACGGCCAGGCGGTGCTCGACTTCGTCCACGCGCGGGGGCCCTGGGCCGGGCGTCCACTCAACGGCCCGCTGCTGGTCGTCCTCGACATCCGGATGCCGCGCCTCGACGGCACCGAAGTCCTGCGGCGGCTGAAATCGGATCCCGTGACCGCGCGACTGCCGGTCGTGATGCTGACCACCACCGACGATCCACGGGAGGTCCAGCGCTGTTATGAGCTCGGATGCAGCATCTACATCACGAAGCCGATCGTCTATGACGAGTTCGTCGAGGCGATCCGGCGGCTCGGGCTCTTCCTCTCCATCGTGCGCGTCCCGCGCGAGGACCTGCGCGCCTGACGCGTTCCCCATGGCGCACGCGGCGACAATCCTGGTGGTCGACGACGATCCGGGCGTGGCGGTGCTGCAGCGCCGCGTGCTGGAGCGGATGGGGCACCGGGTGTTCGTCGCCGGCCGTCCCGCCGAGGCGCTGCACTGCCTGGAGCAGCGCGCCGTCACGCTCATGCTGCTGGACCAGCAGCTGCCGGGCGGTGAAGACGGCCTGACGTTCTTCGGACGCCTGCAGGATCTCGGCGTCGACGTGCCGGTGATCCTCGTCACGGGGCACAGCGATCTCGCGCTCGCGACGCGCGCGCTGCGTGCCGGCGTCCGCGACTTCGTCGTGAAGTCGCCCGACTACCTCGGCTACCTGCCCGACGCGGTCGCGCGCGTCCTCGGGCAGGTGGCGATCGAGCGGCAGCTCGACGAGTCGCAGGCGAAGCTCGCCGCCGTCATCGCCTCCGCGCGCGACGCCATCGTCGTCGCCGACGAGCGCGGGCGCATCACGCTGTTCAACCCGGCCGCCGAGCAGATGTTCCGGTGCGCGGAGCCGGAGGCGGCGGGACAGCCGCTCGCCCGGTTCCTGCCCGAGCTCGGCGCCGGCGCGCCGGGCGAGGCGCTTCCCGCCGCGATGCCAGCGGGGCTCGAGCTCGGACGCCGCGTCGACGGCGAGCTGTTCCCGGTCGAGGCCACCATCTCGCCGGTCGAAGGAGGCGGCACCCGCAGCTACACGGCCATCGTGCGCGACGTCACGGACCGGCGCCGGCTCGAGACCGAGCTGCTGCACGCGCAGCGGCTGGAGGCGCTCGGCCGGCTGGCCGGCGGCATCGCGCACGACTTCAACAACCTGCTGACGGTCATCAGCGGCTATACCGAACTGCTGCTCGGGGAACTGGAGCTGGACAACCACCTGCGCGAGCCGATCGGCCTCATCCGGCAGGCAGGCGACCACGCCGCGGCGCTGACGCGGCAGCTGCTGGCGTTCAGCCGCCGGCAGGCGGTGCAGCCGAGCCACCTGGACGTCAACCTGGTCGTCTCCAATCTCGCGCGGATGCTGCAGCGCGTGATCGGCGAGGACATCGAGCTGACGATCGAACTGGCCCCCGGCGTGCTGCACGTCCGCGCCGACCAGCGGCAGGTCGAGCAGGTGCTGATGAACCTGACCGTCAACGCGCGCGACGCGATGCCGCGCGGCGGGCAGCTGCGGATTGCGACCGCCGGGATCGCGCTGGCCGAAGGCGAGGCGGGACGGCTGCTGCCGGCCGCGCCGGCCGGCCGCTACGTGTGCCTCACCGTGCGCGACACGGGCTGCGGCATGGACGCGCGGACCCGCGCGCGCATCTTCGAGCCGTTCTTCACGACGAAGGAAGTGGGGAAAGGGACCGGGCTCGGCCTGTCGACCGTCTACGGCATCGTCACGCAGGCCGACGGCCACCTGCACGTCGCGTCGGAGCCGGGACGCGGCTCGTCGTTCGAAGTCTATCTGCCTGCGCAGGCTTAGCTCTCTGGGCTTTGGACCTTCGGCCTTCGGCCTGGCTTTGGGCCTTGGGCCTGCTTTGGACCTTGGGCCTTGGACCTTCGGCCTTCGGCCTGGCTTTGGCGGCCTACGGCCGCCCGGCTTTGGGCCTTCGCCTTCGGCCTGGCTTTGGACCTTGGGCCTTGGGCTCAGCCTTGGGCTTTGGGAGGTCCGGGATGCTCCTGACGGGTTGCCTCACCCGGACGCTCTTCGCTGTCACACTGTCGCACGACAGCAACGGCGCGATGCCTGCTCGAAAAGCGCGGCATGTCGGTTGCTCGAGGCGATCCGGGAGGTTGTCATGAGCCGTGACCCCTGGAAGCTTCAAGTCTTCTGCCTCGCCGACGATCTCGTCGTCCGCATCTACAACGCCACGCAGGACTTTTCCGAGGAAGAGCGCTTCGGATTGCGGGCCCAGCTGCGTCGCGCGGCGTTGTCGGTTCCGACGAACCTGGTTGAAGGATGTGCAAGGGAATCGACGAAAGACTATGTGCATTTCGTCAATATCGCGTTCTCGTCTGCCTGCGAGGCTCGATATCTCCTGCACGTCGCACACAGGCTGGCGTTCATCGGCGACGACGAGTACGCCGACCTCGCCCAGGCGTACGATCGAATCTGCAAGGCGTTGAACCGGCTCCAGACGTCGCTGAAGGCGATGCTCCGGGATCGACGTGCCTCCAAGCGGCAGAAGCCCACGCCGTTGCGTGGGAAAGCTGGCGATGGAGTTGCCCTGAAGCCGCTGGCACAGAAGACCTGATCGGAAGGGCCGATGTCGGCGGGGATGAGAAGCTCGCGCCGCCGCGCG
>CAYUPN010000043.1:16397-32316 GCA_964446605.1 uncultured Bifidobacteriaceae bacterium
AAGGCCCAAAGTCTAAAGCCCGGGCCGAAGGCCCAAGGCCCAGAGCCCAAGGCCCAGAAGCGGCCTAGAGGGAACGCGCCTGCTGGATGATTTCCCGGAAACTCTCGATTTCGAGCGACGCGCCGCCGACCAGTGCGCCGTCGACGTCGGGCTGTGACACCAGGTCGCGCGTGTTGGCGGGCTTGACGCTGCCGCCGTAGATGACGTGACACTCCGCGGCGGCGGTGTCGCCGAATTGTTCACGCAGGCGCTGGCGGATATGCGCGTGCGCCTCCTGCGCCTGGGCGCTGGTCGCGGTGCGGCCGGTGCCAATCGCCCAGACCGGCTCGTACGCCACGACGAGCGACGCGATCTGCTCGCCGGTCATGGCCGCCAGCCCCGCCTGGATCTGCCGGTCGAGCACCGCGAGCGTCCGTCCCGCCTCCCGCTCGTCGAGCGTCTCGCCGATGCAGACGATCGGCACGAGCCCGGCGTCGAGCGCCGCGCGGAGCCGCCGGTTCACGGTCTCGTCGGTCTCGCCGAAGAACTGCCGCCGCTCGGAGTGGCCGATGATGACGTACTCGGCGCCGGCCTCGCGGATCATCGGCCCGCTCACCTCGCCGGTGAACGCGCCCGACGCCTCCCAGTGCAGGTGCTGCGCGGCCACGCCGACGTTCGAGTTGCGCGCCGCCTCGGCCGCCGCGTGCACCGCGGTGAACGGCGGCGCGACGACGATCTCGACGTCCTCGATGTCCTTGACGAGGCTGCGGAGCTCCTTCACGAACACGACGGCCTCGTGGACCGTCTTGTGCATCTTCCAGTTGCCGGCGATGAACGGGTGCCGCATGGTGGCTACTTGTCGGTGAGCGCGGCGACGCCCGGCAGCACGCGGCCGCCGAGGAACTCCAGCGACGCGCCGCCGCCGGTGGAGATGTGCGTGATCCGGTCGGCAACGCCGACGGCGTTCACCGCCGCGATCGAGTCGCCGCCGCCGACCACGGTCGTGCCGTCGACCGTGGCGACGGCGCGCGCCACGGCTTCCGTGCCGCGGGCGAAGGCCGGAATCTCGAACACGCCCATCGGGCCGTTCCACACGACCGTCTTCGCGTCCTTCAGCACCTCGGCGTAGCGCGCGCTGGTCTTCGGCCCGATGTCGAGCCCCATGCGCTCGCCGATCGCCGGGTCGCCGACGTCGAGCGTCTCGGCCGGCGCGCCGGCCTCGAGCTTCGGTGCGACGACATGGTCGACCGGGAGCTCCAGGCGGACGCCGCGCTCCTGCGCGCGGGCCGTGACCCCGGTCGCGCTCTGCACGCGGTCCTCTTCGACCAGCGAGCGCCCGACCGGCACGTTCCGCGACTTGAAGAACGTATACGCCATCGCGCCGCCGATGAGCAGCGCGTCGACCTTCGTCAGCAGGTTCTCGATGACCTCGATCTTGTCGGAGACCTTGGCGCCGCCCAGGATGGCGACGAACGGTCGGACCGGCCGCTCCACGGCGTCGCCCAGGTACTGCAGCTCCTTCTCCATCAGCAGGCCGGCCGCGCCCTGTCCCATCGCGCGGACGATGCCCTCGACCGACGCATGGGCGCGATGGGCGGATCCGAACGCGTCGTTGACGTAGAGGTCGACCGGTTCGGCCAGCTGCGCGGCGAACGCCGGATCGTTCTTCTCCTCGCCCGCGTGGAAGCGCACGTTCTCGAGCAGCGCGACCCTGCCGCCGGCATGCGCCTCGGCGATCGCCGAAGCCGCCTCGGGGCCGACGCAATCGGTCGCGAACACGACCGGGCGTCCGAGCAGCTCCGAGAGCCGCCCGGCCACCGGGCGCAGGCTGTACTCCGGCGCCGGCTTCCCCTTCGGCCGTCCGAGATGCGAGGCGAGCACCACCGTGGCGCCGTGCTCGAGGGCGTACTGGATCGTCGGCAGCGACGCGCGGATGCGCGTGTCGTCGCCGATCACCCCGTTCTTGATCGGGACGTTGAAGTCGACGCGGATGAAGACCTTCTTCCCGCCGAGATCGAGGTCTGAAATCGAGAGTTTCATCAGGAAATCGTCCGGAGCAGCGGCATGCGACAGGGGCGGCACCCGGGCCGCCCCCGCCTGTCTCAGAGCCCCTTCTTCGCGAGCAGCACCGCCAGGTCGACGCAGCGCGTCGAGTAGGCCCACTCGTTGTCGTACCACGCCAGCACCTTCACGAGGTCCCCGTCCATGACCTTCGTGTAGGCGCTGTCGACGATCGACGAATGCGCGTTGCCGCGGAAGTCGATCGAGACCAGCGGCGCGTCCTCGACGGCGAGGATGCCCTTCAGCGGACCGGCCGCGGCACGGCGGAACGCCTCGTTGACCTCGTCGGCGGTCGCCTTCCGGCCGATCTGCGCCACGAGGTCGACCACCGACACGTTCGCGGTCGGCACGCGCATCGAGATGCCGTCCAGCTTCCCCTTCAGGTCCGGCAGGACCTCGCCCACGGCCGACGCCGCGCCGGTCGTCGTCGGGATGATCGACAGCGCCGCCGCGCGCGCGCGCCGCAGGTCCTTGTGCGGCAGGTCCAGCAGCTGCTGGTCGTTCGTGTACGAGTGCACCGTCGTCATCCAGCCGCGGACGATGCCGAAGGCCTGGTGGAGCACGGCGGCCACGGGCGCGAGGCTGTTGGTGGTGCAGGAGGCGTTCGAGATGATCTGATGCGCCTTCGGGTCGTAGGCGTCGCTGTTCACGCCGAGCACGACGGTCACGTCGGGCTTCTTCGCCGGCGCCGTGATGATGACCTTCTTCGCCCCCGCCGCGAGGTGCTTGGCCGCCGAGTCCCGGTCGGTGAACCGGCCGGTCGACTCGAACACGACGTCCACGCCGAGATCCTTCCACGGCAGCTCCGCCGGGTCCTTCACCGACAGAACCTTGAAGCTCTCCTTCCCGACGCTGATCGTGTCGCCCGAGGCCGTCACCTCGTGTGGCAGGTTGCCCAGGATCGAGTCGTACTTGAGCAGATGCGCGAGCGTCTGGGTGTTCGTCAGGTCGTTGACCGCGACGAAGTCCAGGTCCGCGTTCCCGAGCGCCGCCCGCAGGATGTTGCGGCCGATGCGCCCGAACCCGTTGATGCCGACTTTCAGACTCATGAAGCGTTGCCTCCGTGGTCGTTCCCGGGCGTGTGCAGGGACGAAGTGCCGTGGATCGATGAAACAACTGATTCTAGTGGGCCCGTTGCGGCACGGTCAAACCGCGCACGCGCCACGGCGCGCGCGCGGCCGCGCCGGCGGGCCCCGGCATGGCCGGGGCTGCTATACTGCGTCGAGCCGGACCGCGCGCCGGACGATTTGCGCGTCAGGCGCGCCGCCCGCCCCGATGTACGCGCTGTACACCGTCCTGCTCGTCCTCGCCCTCGTCGCCGGCGCGCCCTGGTTCCTGTACCAGGGCATGCGGCGGCGGAAGTATCTCGGCAGCCTGCGCCAGCGCTTCGGTCTCCTCCCGGTCTCGTTCAATCTCGACGCGGAACCGTCCATCTGGGTGCACGCCGTCTCGGTCGGCGAGGCGCTGGCCGCGCGTCCGCTCGTCGCCGCGCTGCGCGACCGCTATCCCGGCTTCCGGATCGTCGTCTCGACGACGACCGTGACGGGCCAGCAGGTGGCGAAGCGGCGGCTGACCGGCGCTGACGAGGTCTTTTATTTCCCGATCGATCTGCCCTGGGTCGTGTCGCGCGTCTTCGACCGCGTGCGTCCGCGCCTGCTGGTGCTGATGGAAGGGGAGATCTGGCCGCACGTGCTGCGCGAGTGCCGCCGCCGCGGCGTGCGGACCGCCGTCGTCAACGGCCGCGTGTCGCCGCGCTCGCTGCGCCGCTACCGGCTCGCCGCGCCGCTGATGCGCCGGGTGCTGGCCGACGTCGAGCTCTTCTGCGTGCAGACGGAGGAGGCCGCGCGGCGCGCCGCCGCCATCGGGGCCGACCCGGCCCGCGTGGTCGTCACCGGCAGTCTGAAGTTCGACGCCGCCTACCCGGTGGAGCGGCCCGCACGCGCGCCCGGCCGCGTGCTGCGCTTCCTCCGCGTCCCGCCGCAGCGGACGGTGATCGTCGCCGGCAGCACGCTGCGCGGGGAGGAGCTGCCGGTGCTCCGGGCGTTCCGGCGGATCAAGGCGGTGCAGCCGCAGGCGCTGCTCGTCCTGGCCCCGCGGCACGCCGACCGCTTCACGGAAGCGATGCACCTGTCGCGGGGCGAGGGCTTCGCCACCGCGCGCCGGACGGAGCTCGCCATCGACGCCGAACCGCGCGCCGACGTCGTCGTGCTCGACACCATCGGCGAGCTCGCCGAGGTCTACCAGATCGCGACCGTCGCGTTCGTGGGGGGCAGCCTCGTCCCGGCCGGGGGGCACAACATCCTCGAGCCGGCGGTGTACGGACGGCCCGTGATCTTCGGGCCGTCGATGTCCAACTTCGCCGAGATTGCGGCGCTCTTCCTGGGCAGCGGCGCCGCCGTGCAGGTGGCCACGGCCGACGAGCTCGAGGAGACGCTGCTCGCGCTGGCGTCGGATCCGGCGCGGCGCGCCGGCCTCGGGGCCGCGGCCCGCGCACTCGTCGAGACCAACCGCGGCGCCACCGTGCGCACGGTCGACGAGCTGGCCCGCCTGCTGCCGCGCCCCGCCGTCGTCCGGCCTTTCCGGCGGGTGCACTGAACGGTGAACGCGGCTTCTTCCCTGTACTCGGCCCTCGCACGCCTGAGACGACGACGGGTGCTGGCCCGGCCCGGCGCCCGGCGCCGGCTCGCCCGGCCGGTGATCAGCGTCGGCAATCTGGCCGTCGGCGGCAGCGGCAAGACGCCCGTCGCGGCGCTGGTCGCGCGGCTGCTCACGGACGCCGGAGAGCGGCCGGCGATTCTCAGCCGCGGCTACGGGCGGACGGATCCCGTTCCCGGGGTGACGGTCGTCAGCGACGGCACGCGGCTGCGCGCCGATCTGGCGCGCGCGGGGGACGAACCGCTCATGCTGGCCCGCGCGCTGCCGGGCACGGCGGTGCTCGTCTGCCCGGATCGGTTCCTGGCGGGGCGCCTGGCCGAACGGCATCTCGGCGCGACGGTCCACCTGCTGGACGACGGGTTCCAGCATCTGCCGCTGGCGCGCGACCTCGACCTGCTGCTCGTCGACGCGGCCGACCTGGCGCGGCCCCGCACGCTGCCGGCGGGCCGGCTGCGCGAGCCGCTCGACGCCGCGCGCTTCGCCGACGCAATCCTGATCGAGGGGACGGATTCGGATCCGGACGCCGTGGACGCGCTGACCGCCGCGGGCGTGCCGGACGACACGCCGCGCTTCACGCTGTTCCGCGACCTCGAGCCGCCCGTGGAGGAGACGCCCGGCGGGCCGCGGCCGCTGCCCGCGGGGACGCGGGTCCTGGCCGTGTGCGGCATCGCGCGGCCGGAGCGCTTCCTGCACGCGCTCGAGGGGAGCGGCGTCGCCGTCGCCGGCCATGACGTCTTTCGCGATCACCACCCGTACACCGCCGCCGATCTGGCGCGCATCGCCGCCCGCGTGCGCGAGACCGGTGCCGGGGCCGTGCTGACGACCGAAAAGGATCTCGTGCGGCTCCTGCCGATGCGTCCGTGGCCCGTGCGGGTCGCCGTCCGCCCGATGACCGCGCGGGTGGAGCCGGCGGACGGCTTCGCCGCGTGGATCCTGGAGCGGCTGCGGCGGGCCCGGGGCGAACGGGAGAGCGCCGCGTGAGGCACCGGATCGAGTACGCCGCCGTCGCCACGGTACGGGCGTTCGTGCGGGTGCTGCCGGACGGCGTGGTCCGGGGGCTCGGGTCGCTGCTGGGGCTGGCGTTCTATGGGATGGATCGCGTGCACCGCCGCGTGGCGGACGCGAACCTCGCGACGGCGTTTCCGGGCCGCGTGCCGGCCGATCGCCGCGCGCTGACGCGCGCGATGTTCATGCACTTCGGCCGGCTGCTGCTGGAGCTGCTGAAGTTCAGCACGCTGGACGAGGAGGGCATCCGGACGCGCGTCGAGTTCGAGGGGCTCGATCGCGCCCAGTGGGCGTACGCGCAGGGGCGCGGCGTCCTCTTCTTCACGGGGCACTTCGGCTACTGGGAGATCCACGCGATCGGGCACGGGCTGGCGGTGCAGCCGATCGGCGTGCTGGCGCGCGCGCTGGACAACCCGCACCTGAACGCCCTGCTCGAGCGCGTGCGCGGCCGCACGGGCAACTTCGTGATCTACCGCCAGGGCGCGGTGCGGCGCGTGCTGCGCACGCTGGCGGCGGGGCAGGGCGTGGCGATGCTGATCGATCAGCACATGCACAGCCCCGACGCGATCTACGTCGACTTCTTCGAGCGGCCGGCGGCCACGACGTCGATGCTGGCGGCGCTCGCGCTGCGCACCGGCGCTCCGGTGATCCCGGTGTTCGCGCTGCCGCTGCCCGGCGGGCGCTATCGCCTGATCTACGAGCACCCGGTGCCGCCGCCCGACGCGGACACGCCGGACGCGGTGCGCGAGTTCACGCAGCGCTGCACCGACGTGCTGGAGATGTACGTGCGCCGGCACCCGGCGCTGTGGCTCTGGATGCACCGCCGCTGGCGCGACGCGCCGATGCCGCCGGCGACGCGCGGCATGTTCCCGCCGGCGGCCATCGAGCCGGCCGACGACGAGCCGCCCGCGTAAGGGTCGAGGCGCGAGCCGGGATACGGAGAGGCTTCGAGGAGAGGATGGCAGGTCCGGAGACACGGGCGCGCGGTCCGCGCCAGCGTATCGTCGTGCTGGCGCCGAACTGGCTCGGCGATCTCGTCATGGCGATGCCGGCGCTGGCGGCGCTGCGGCTGTGGCGTCCCGACGCGACGCTGACGCTGGCCGCGCGCGCGGGGCTCGCGCCGCTCGGTCCGCTGGTGACGGGCATCGACGAGACGCTCCCGCTGGACGGCAGGGGAGGCCTGGGCGCGCTGGCGACGTGGCGGAAGGACGCGGCGCGTCTGGCCGCGGGCCGCTTCGACGCGGCCGTGCTGCTGCCGAACTCGCTGCACGCGGCGCTGCTCGCCTGGCACGCGGGGATCCCGGAGCGCTGGGGATACCGGGCCGATCTGCGCACGCCGCTGCTGACGCGCGCCATCGCGCGGCCACGGCCGCGGATGCACCAGGCGGAGTACTACCGGGCGCTCACCGCCGCGCTGGGCGCCCCGGTCACGCCGCTGCGCGCGGCGCTGGCGATCGACGAACCGTTGCGGGTCCGCGCGCGTGAGGTGCTGACGTCCTCCGGGTGGCAAGGCGGGCCGCTCCTCGGCCTCGCGCCCGGAGCGGCCTTCGGTCCCGCCAAGCGCTGGTCGCCCGAACGGATGGGACGCGTGGCCGCCGGGGCCGCGCGGACGCACGGCGCGGCGCCGGTCATCGTCGGCGCCCGGCACGACGCGCGGACCGCACGGCAGGTGGTGCGGGCTTACGGGGAGATGACGGGCCGGGGCGGCGCGACGGCGCCGATCGATCTCACCGGCCGGACGGACCTGCCGCTGCTCGCCGCCGTGCTCTCCCTCTGCGCGGCCGTCGTCTCGAACGACTCGGGCGCGATGCACGTGGCCGCGGCCGCCGGGGCGCCGGTCGTGGGGCTGTTCGGTCCGACCGACGAGCGGGCGACCTCGCCGCTGCCGCATCCCTCCTCCGGCGGGACGACGGTGCTGTCGGGCGCGGCGTTCTGCCGCCCGTGCGGGCTGCGCGCGTGCCCGATCGACCACCGGTGCATGACCAGCCTCGACGCCGATCGCGTCACGGACGCCGTGAACCGGCATCTCGCGCGGCTGCGGGTGCCGGGGGAGCGCGCGTGAGACCGGCCGTCTTCCTGGACCGCGACGGCACGCTGATCGAGGAGCGCGGCTACCTGCACGATCCCGATGGGATCGCGCTGTTTCCGTCCACCGCGCCGGCCATTGTCCGGCTGCGCGCGGCCGGCTTCGCGATTGTCGTCGTGACCAACCAGGCGGGCGTGGCGCGGGGGCTGTTCGACGAGGATGCGGTGCGCCGGGTGCACGCCCGGCTGAACGCGCTGCTCGCGCCGGCGGGGGCCGCGCCGGATGCCTACTACTATTGCCCCCACCATCCGGAGGGCGTCGTCGAGGCGTACCGCCGGGTGTGCGCGTGCCGCAAGCCCGAGCCCGGCCTGATCGCGCGCGCCGCGCGCGATCTCGATCTGGATGTCGCGCGGTCGTTCGTCGTCGGCGACAAATGGATCGACGTCGAGCTCGCCAATCGCGCCGGCGCGCGCGGTATGCTCGTGCGCACGGGCTACGGCGCGGACGCCACAACGCCGCCGCCCGGCGTCCGCGTCGAGGCGATCGTGCCGACGCTGGCGGAGGCGGCCGACGCGATTCTGGCCGCCGCGGACCCGGGAACCCCACGATGAGCGAAGGACTGCGCGATCGTCTCCACGCGCGGCTGCGCGCCATGCGCGGCCGCGAGGTCGTCGTCGTCGGCGACCTGCTCGCCGACGAGTTCATCTACGGACGCGTGGAGCGCGTATCGCGCGAGGCGCCCGTCCTGATCCTCCAGTACGACCGGACCATCGTCGTGCCGGGGGGCGCGGGCAACGCCGCGGCCAACGTCGCCGCGCTCGGCGGCACCGTGCGGCTCCTCGGCCTCGCGGGGCGCGACGAGCCGGGCCGCCGGATGCTGGCGAGCCTGCCGGCACGGGTCCGTGTCGACGCGGTGCTGCGGCCGGCCGGCTATGCGACGCCGGTGAAGACGCGCATCCTCGCCGGCGGCGTCCACTCGGCCAAGCAGCAGGTGGTGCGCATCGACCGCATGGTTTCGGATCACGTGCCGGACAGGGTACGCGACCGCATCGAAGCCGCGGCGGTCCGGGCCGCGCGCCGCGCGGACGCGGTGGTCTTCTCGGATTACGGATCCGGCCTGGTCACGCCGGAGCTCGCCGACGCCGTGCGCCGGAGCCTGAAGGGGCGGCGGGTGCCGCTGCTGCTCGATTCGCGTTACGACACGCTGCGCTACCGGGGGCTCACGGCGTGCACGCCGAACGAGTCCGAGGTGGAGCAGCAGCTGGGCGTGCGCCTGAACGACGACCCGGCAGCGCTCGAGCGGGCGGGACGCACGCTGCTCCGGCGGACCGGGATGGAAGCGGTCCTCATCACGCGCGGCAGCCGCGGCATGGCGCTCTTCGAGGCGGGGAAGCCGTCGACGCACATCGGGATCTTCGGGAGCGACGAGATCTCGGACGTGACGGGCGCGGGGGACACCGTCATCGCGACCATGACGCTGGCGCTGGCGGCGGGCGCGGGCTTCGAGGAGGCGGCGCGCCTGGCGAACTACGCCGGCGGCCTCGTCGTCATGAAGCAGGGGACCGCGACCGTCTCGCAGGCCGAGCTGCGCGCCGCGATCGCGCGCGATCTGCCAGAGTGAGCCGATGCCGATCGTGAGCCTCGACGAGCTCGACGCGGCCGTGGCGCGCGAACGCGCCGCGGGGAAGACGATCGCGTTCGCCAACGGCGTCTTCGATCTGCTCCACGTCGGCCACGTGCGCTACCTGCAGGCGGCCGCCGCGGAAGCCGACTGCCTCGTCGTCGCGGTGAACAGCGACGCGTCGGTGCGGCGGCTGAAGGGGGAAGGGCGCCCCATCCTCGACGAGGCCGCCCGGGCCGAGCTGGTCGCGGCGCTGCGTGGCGTCGCCTGCGTCGTCGTCTTCGAGGACGACACCGTGGGGCCGCTGCTGGAGCGGCTGCGGCCGGACGTGCACTGCAAGGGCACCGACTACACCGTCGAGACCGTGCCCGAGCGCGCGATCGTGCAGCGCTACGGCGGCCGCACGGCAATCGTCGGCGATCCGAAGGACCACTCGACACGCGACCTGCTGGCGCGTCTGGCGGGCCGGGCGGGATGAAGGTCCTCGTCGTCCGGCTCGGCGCCATCGGCGACATCGTGCACGCCGTGCCCGTCGCGGCGGCGCTCCGCCGCGCGCTCCCGAACGCGCGGATCGACTGGGTGGTCGACGCGCGGCACGCCGGCGTGCTGGAGATCTTCCCCGTCGCCCACCGGGTGGCGCCGCTCGACTTCACATCCTGGACGGCGGTGCTGCGCGGCGCGCGCGCGCTCGCGGTCGAGCGGTACGACGCCGCGCTCGACGTGCAGGGGCTCATGAAGTCGGCGCTCGTCGCGCGCCTGTCGGGCGCGCGGCGGGTCATCGGGTTCGACCGCGCGGCGCTGCGCGAACCGGCGGCGCGGTTCCTGTACACGGAGACCGTCGATCCAGGCGACGCCGGGCATGTCGTGCGCAAGAACCTGTCGCTGCCGGGCGCGCTCGGGATCGCGTCGCCGGCGATCGAGATGCCGATGGCCGCGAGTTCGTCGGCCGTCGCGGACGACATCGCGCGGGCGTACGGCGGCAACTACTGCGTGATCAATCCCGGCGGCGGCTGGCCGAACAAGCGCCTGCCCGCGCCGACGCTCGGAGCGCTCGCGGCCGCATTGCGCGAGCGGGAGGGATTGTCGTCGGCGGTGATCTGGGGACCCGGCGAGGAGGCGATCGCGCGCGAGGTCGCGGAACACTCGGGCGGCGCGGCCGTCGTGACGCCGCGGACGTCGCTGCGCGATCTCGCGGAGGTGCTGCGGCGCGCGGCGGTCGTCGTCTCGGGGGACAGCGCGCCGCTGCACCTGGCCGTCGCGGCCGGCACCCCGGCCGTCGCGCTGCACGGGCCGACCAGTCCGTCGCGCAACGGGTCGTGGCGGACGGAGGATGCGGCCGTCTCGCGCTTCGAGCGGTGCGCGTGCCATCACAAGCGGCAGTGCACGGCGGCGGCCTGGTGCCTCGGATCGATCGACGCCGATGAAGTGCTGGCCGCCGTGCAGGACCGGCTGGCGCGCGCGCGGGCGGCGCGCGGCGCGTGAGCATGCGGCGGTTCCTTCAGCGGCGCCGCGTGGCGCTCGGCTTCCTCTTCGCCGCGGCCGTGCTGTATTTCGCGGACCCGACAACCGGGTCGCTGGCCGCCGGCGCGGTCATCGCTGGGCTCGGGGAGGCGATACGGCTGTGGGCGGCCGGCCATCTCGAGAAGAGCCGCGAGGTCACGTCCTCCGGCCCGTACCGGTTCACGCGGCATCCGCTGTATCTGGGCTCGTCGATCATGGCCGCCGGCGCGGCGGTGGCGTGCCGGTCGATTGTCGTCGCCGTGCTGATCGGGGTCTACATGACGGCCACGCTGACGGCGGCCATCCGCAGCGAGGAGGCGTTCCTGCGCGAGAAGTTCGGCGAGGCCTACGACGCGTACGCCGAGGCGCGGGGGCCGCGCGTGGCGCGCCGCTTCAGCTGGACGCGGGCATGGCGCAACCGCGAGTACCGCGCGATGGCGGGGCTGCTGCTGTTCCTGCTGCTGCTGGCCGCGCGGATGCGGCTGTAAGCGCCGGCTGCCGCGAGCGGAATGCTCCGGGGAGCGAGCCGTCGCACGGGCGCGAGCACCCCGTGTCGTCAGGTGGTACAAGGTCCCGTTCCGATTGACGTTGTTCTCGAGCTCCGCCTATACTCGTAGTTTCGGTGGCGCGGCGGACTGCGCACTGTGGGGCCGGGCGGTTAGCTCAGTTGGTAGAGCACCGGCTTTACACGCCGGCTGTCACAGGTTCGAGTCCTGTACCGCCCATTTCAGAAGCGGGTGAGAGAGCGGCGCCGGCTGCGCGGTGACAGCGCGGCCGCTGGAGGCTCCGCCATCTCACGAGCCATCGAGTCGGGGTCGTAGTTCAGTTGGTTAGAACGCCGGCCTGTCACGCCGGAGGCCGCGGGTTCGAGTCCCGTCGACCCCGCCAGCCTTTGCTCGCTCCGCGAGCGAAGGCTGGCAAGCTGGCACGCTCGCTTCGCGAGTTCCGGCTCACAAGCCAGCCTTTCGCGTCTCAGCTCTTCACCCTCAAGTTATCTGTCGGTCGGATCAGGTCACGCGCGACCGCTCGCTGATCCCTGCTCGCCGTCGCACGTCTGGCGGGGCCGAAGCCCCGCCGCTACAGGACAGCACCGATGGTGCGGCTCGGCGCCGGATCCCTTCCAGGACGTCTGTGGCGGCGGGCCTGCACTTCAGCCCCGCCATTACGATTGCAGTGTGCACAGGAGCGCCTGCACGGAGCGTCGCTCCTTTCGCGCCGCGTACGCGTCGACGCGTCACGTAACCAGCTCACGCGGGCCGCGCGCCTTCGCGGTGCGTATGTGACGCGTTCGTACCGAGGCAACGCCTTTGCAGCCTGCGGCCGTCCGGCTGCAGCGAAAACGTCGGGGGCCGCGGAGTCCGGTCCTGTGGCCCCTCACGCACGTGACGCTGCGTGCCGTACCCAGAGGAGGCACCATGCTGAGCGTCCGGGTTGCCCTCGCGGCCGTTGCCGTCGCCGTCTGCCTGGCGTGCGATGACATGAACCGATCGCCCGCTCCGGCTCCGTCCCCCACCTCGTCCGACGAGGTCGCCGCGCCGTCGAACGGCACGGGCAGTTCATCCGCGCGACCACAGCAGCCGGCCGCGCAGCCCCAGCCACCGGCCGCGTCGGCGTCCTCCCGCGCGCCGGCACAGGCGTCGGGGGAGCGCCAGGTCGTCATGATGGATGCGTGCGACCCCGAGACGTTCGACGCCGCGGTCGAGCCGGGCACCTGCATCAGGCCCGGCGGCGGCGTGACGTTCGAGACGTTCATCGAGCAGCTGACCCGCCACGGCGTCGCCGCGGCCTGGCGCTTCGCGCCGTGGACGACGACCGTACGGGAGGGGGTGACGTTCGTGGCGGTGAACCGCGGCGGCGAAGTCCACACGTTCACCGAGGTGGAACGGTTCGGCGGCGGCGTGGTGCCCGACCTGAACCAGCTCTCCGGGCTCACGGAGATCGCGCCGGAGTGCACCAGCCTCGGACAGGGCGACTTCGTCCCACCCGGCGGTTCGGTTCGCGATCGTGTCGATGGCAACGGCACGGTGCGCTACCAGTGCTGCATCCACCCGTGGATGCAGCTGGAGGCCCGCGTCGCGGATTGAAGTCCAGGTCCGTGCGACCGCTCGCTGATACTTGACTCTCGGGACGACAGCCACTGTCACACTGCGATCGTGCTGGCGGGGCTGTGAAGCCCCGCCTCAGGCGCGACCGCTCGAGGCAGCTCGTCCGACACGACGCTGGCAGCAGCCGTGCATCCCGCCTGCTTCGCCCTGCCGATCCGGCCCGGCAGGAACAGGAGGGCACGGCCTTGATGACCCCATCACGCAAGCTGTTCGGCGGCCTGGCCGCCGGTGCCGCGGTGTCACTGGTGCTGCGCACGCGCCGGGGGTGGAGCGCCGATGCGGTCGGCGCGGTGCACCGGCGGGGCCGCTCCGCGCGGACCGCCCGTCGCGCACGTCCCGGCGAGCCGATGCCCGCCGTGGCGGCAGTCGACGCGCTCCGCGTCCTGACATCCGTCGTCCTGCCGACCGTCGCGAAGGGCGTGATCATCCGGCGCCGGCGGATGGTCGCGCTCGCCGAACGGATGGATCTCGATCGGCGTGCCGTCCGCACGCTGCAGACGATGCGCGATCGGCATGGCGAGGGGCCGTTGCTGGTGGGGCCGGCCGCCGGACGTCACTGGGCGGTCGTCCTGGATCCGGAGCACGTCACGCGCGTGCTCGCCGGACGTCACTGGGCGGTCGTCCTGGATCCGGAGCACGTCACGCGCGTGCTCGACGGCACGCCCGAGCCGTTCGCAACGGTGACGTTCGAGAAGCGCGCGGCGCTGGCCCACTTCGAGCCGAAGAACGTGCTGCTCTCGCACGGCGAGGATCGGGCCGAGCGGCGGCGCTTCAACGAGGAGGTGCTCGACTACGGGCGCCCCCTGCACCATCTGGCGCAGGTGTTCGCGGGCGTCGTGCGCGACGAAGCGCAACGGCTGCTGGCGTCCATCGAGCGCGACGGCACGCTCACGTGGAACCGCTTCGCGGGCGCGTGGTTCGCGATGGTGCGGCGCGTCGTCTTCGGCGATGCCGCGCGCGACGACGTGAGGCTCTCGCGGCTGATGGATCAGTTGCGGCGGCAGGCGAACTGGGCGTTTCTGCGTCCCCAGACCCCCGAGCGCCGCCGCCGGCTCCTCGCCGGCATCCGCCGGCACCTCGCGCGCGCGGAGCCTGGCAGCCTGGCCGCGGCCGTCGCCGCCGCGCACGTCACGCGGCAGACGGCGCCGGAGCACCAGGTTCCGCAGTGGCTCTTCGCGTTCGATCCGGCGGGCATGGCGACGTTCCGTGCGCTGGCGCTGCTGGCCACACACCCGGCACCGCTGACGCACGCGCGGGAGGAGGCCGCGGCCGTGCACGGTTCCGGGGCGCCGCACGAGCTCCCGTTCCTGCGCGCCTCCGTCCTCGAGTCGCTGCGCCTGTGGCCCACTGCCCCCTTCGTCCTGCGCGAGACGACGAGGCCGACGGAGTGGGAGCGCGGCGTGATGCCCGCGCCGACAACGGTCCTGATCTACGCGCCGTACTTCCATCGCGACGATCGCCGCGTGCCGTTCGCGGATCGCTTTGCGCCCGAGGTGTGGCTGCAGGACAGTCATGCCGACGCGCGGTGGGGGTTCGTGCCGTTCAGCCTCGGGTCCGGCCGGTGCCCCGGCCGCGACCTGGTGCTGCTGCTGGCGAGCACGATGCTGGCCGAGATCCTGGGCGGGCACGAGGTCCGTCTGCTGCAGCCCTCGCGGATGGACCCGGACCGGCCGCTGCCGGGGACACTGAATCACTTTTCGTTGCGGTTCGTCGTGGCGTAGGCACACGTCCCACCGCACCACGGGAGTACAGAGGGCGCACAGAGGAAAGTGTCCTCGGGAGCTCCTAGGAAGAGCGTTCCAGCACGAACGTCCCCGCAATCGTCCCGAAGCAGCGCCCGAACGCGCGGCCGGTCAGACTTTCGAGACGGTCCTCGCGGAACTCGAGTTCCTGGACCGTCAGACCAACGCCGGCACACGTGCTGGTGCCGGGCAGCCCGTTGACGAGGATGTCGAACCCGGCATCGGTGAAGCTGCCGGTCACCGGGAACTGGAACCCGTCGGCGCTCTGCAGCGTGCCGGTGATCTCGTCACCGGTCTGCTCCAACGTGAGCGTTGCCGAGGTCCACTCGCCGACCGGCGTGCGGATGGGGAGCTCGCCGGTCCAGGTGCCCGACACGTCGGGCGACACCTGCATCGACTCCTCCACCGTGCCCTGCTCGCCGCCATCATCGACGAACGCGATGAGGATTGACACGGTGTCGAGCTCGAGCTGCGCGGTCGTGGAGACGTCCTGCGCGTCGAGCGTCCCGCCGCCCGCAATGCGGTTGGTGCCGAACACCCCTGTCAGGTCGAGCTCCATCGTCGTCGGCGTGCCGCCGCGATCGGTGAGCGTCACCGTGACGGCCGAGAGGGTCGCGCCGATGCCCGCGGTCTCGCGCACGGTGAAGTCGAGCTCCGCGGCGATGTCGTCGGCGGCGGCCTGTGGCGCGGAAACCCGCAGGACGAGATCCTCCACGACCAGTGCGGCGGCCGTCGGGTCTGGCGCGGCGGGAGAGTCGTCGTCGTCGCAGCCGGCGAGCGAGACGAGGAGCGCGAGCGCGATGAGGGCGCGGTGCGGGCGAGCGAATGTCTGACGCATGAGCCGGATCCGCAGCAGGGCGCGTGATCAGATTACGCCAGTCGGGGTCTGATCAGGTCGGATCGGGTCTGATCAGGTCGGATCGGGTCGGATCAGGTCGGATCAGGTCGGATCGGGTCTGATCAGGTCTGATCAGGTCCCGCCGCGCCCGCGTGATTGTTCGCGGGCGCGGCGGATCAGGTCTGCGCGCCCCAAGGGCGCGCGCGTGCGGCTACGGCGGTCGGGCCTACGCTCGTGGATGCGCGCGGCACGTGCGCGCGCGGCGACTCGTACGCGAGCAGGTACGCGACGTTGTTCTTCCGGACGATGTCGGCGAGGCGCGCGGCGAGGTCGTTGTGGTGCTGGATCCAGGCGCCGCCGGTCTCGGTCGCCAGGCGATGCAGGCTG
>CAYUPN010000044.1:0-31851 GCA_964446605.1 uncultured Bifidobacteriaceae bacterium
CGCACCAGTGGTGGGGGCAGGCGGTCGGGTGGAAGAACTACCACGAGCAGTGGCTCAGCGAGGCGTTCGCACAGTACTTCGCGGCGATGTACGCCGGCCACCGCCGCGGCCAGCCCGCGTTCGAGACCGTGCTCCGGCAGCTCGCGCGCTGGACGGCGCAGGAGTCCGACGAGGGACCCATCTACCTGGGCTACCGGCTCGGCCACATGAAGGGGGACAGCCGCATCTTCCGCGCGCTCGTCTACAACAAGGGCGCCTCGGTCCTCCACATGCTCCGCCGCATGCTCGGCGACGACGCGTTCTTCGAGGGCCTGCGGACCTACTATCGCGAGTTCCGGTTCCGCAAGGCGGGCACCGAGGACCTGCGGCGCATCCTCGAAGCGCGCTCCGGCCGGTCGCTGGCCGCCTTCTTCGACCGCTGGATCTACGGGCAGGACCTGCCGGTCCTGTCCCGGCGCTGGAGCGTGGCGCCGGATGGCCGGTCGGTTCGCGTCGTGCTCCAACAGGAGGGTGAGAGCGTGATCGAGTTTCCGGTCACGCTGACCTGCGAGTACCGGGACGGGAACACCGACGACCACACCGTGGTCGTCTCGGAGCAGACGACAACGATCGACCTGCCGCTGACGGGCGTGCTGCGGCGGGTCCATGTCAACCGGGATCGGCTGACACCCGTCGAGGTGGACTGACGCGCCGCCTACTGCAGGTAGATGCCGGCGACGCGCAGCTCGCCGTTGCGTTCGAAGGGCTCGAAGACGAGCACGAATCGCGTGCCGTTGTACTCGTAGAAGCGCGTGAGGCGTTCGCCGAGCGCACCGCGGTCCGCCAGCTGCGTGCCGACCTCGGCGGATCGCCCGAGCGTGCGCGCCACGCGCTCGACGGGATCGCCTACGCGGACTTCCTTGCCGTCGAGCAGCAGCAGCACCGGAACGGAGATGGCCCTCGTCGGAACCCCGGCCGGGAGCGCACTGACCGGACGCTCCGGCACGGCGGCCGCCCGCGGGGCTGTGCGGAGTTCGCGCACGATGAGCGTCGCCACGACAATGCTGGCCGCAAGGAAGACGGCCGCGACGATCCATTCGAGCACGGAGCCAAGACGGGCGCGGACGGGCGTGACCTCCATGGCGTCCTCCCTGGCGAGCACCGGCGTCCCCGGGTGCAGGCGCGGGGCCGGCCCGCGCGCCGGGAAGCACGCGGGGTGCCGACACGCCGACCGGGATCCCTGAGGTCAACCGGCGGAAATCGGGCGGTTTTCCGCCACTGTAGGTCTGCGGTTCCGGGCTGTCAAGGTCAGCGGAAGGGGGTGGGGCCCTCCCTGCCTCAGTACCCCAGGATGTGGGAGGTCACGTCGGCCCCGAACCCGGTCCGATCCGGTATGATCGGGCGTATATGGACGCGGTCACGCTGACGATAGATGGACGGGAGCTCACGGTCGAGAAGGGCAAGACCGTCCTCCAGGCTGCCATCGAGCACGGCATTTCCATCCCGTACTACTGCTATCACCCCGGCCTCGGCATCGACGGTTCCTGCCGTGTCTGCATCGTCAAGATCGAGAAGATGGCGAAGCTGCAGACCGCCTGCTCGACCGTGTGCACGGACGGGATGGTCGTCAGCACCGAAGCGCCCGAGGTCGTGCAGGCCCGGGCCGGCGTCTTCGAGTTCCTGCTCATCAACCATCCGCTCGACTGCCCCGTCTGCGACAAGGGGGGCGAGTGTCCGCTCCAGGACTTCTCGTACTCCTTCGGACCCGGCGACTCGCGGATGGAGTTCCCCCGCCGCACGTTCGACGGCGAAGGCGTGAAGGCCGATGTCGACTTCGGCCCGACGCTGATGCTGAACCGCAACCGCTGCATCCTCTGCACGCGCTGCGTGCGGTTCATGAAGGAGATCGACGGCGACGCGCAGATCAGCATCGTCGCGCGGGGCAACGACAGCCAGATTGCGACCTTCGAGGAGCGCGGCGTGCACTCGCTGCTCTCGGGCAACCTGATGGACGTCTGCCCCGTCGGCGCGATCACGACGAGGGACTACCGCTTCAAGTCGCGCCCGTGGGACAACCCCGACGCGGTGGACACCATCTGCACGCTCTGCTCGAAGGGCTGCAACACCACCGTCTGGGTGAAGGGCAAGCCGGAGTGGGCCAAGGGAGCGCGGCTGGTGCGCATCACGCCTCGCTACGAGCCCGAGGTCAACGGCTACTGGATGTGCGACATCGGCCGCTTCGACTACCACTGGATTGAAGGTGACGAACGGCTGCAGAGCCCGCTCGTCCGCGAGGGGGCCGGGCATCAGCAGGCGACGACGTGGGAGGGCGCGTTGAAGGCGCTGGCGGAGCGCACGGCCGCCGTGGCGCCGCAGGGCTTCACGTTCCTCACGTCGGGTCACGCCTCGAACGAGGAACTCTTCCTGATCCAGCGGCTGGCGAGCGCGATCGCGGTGAGCTGGACCGTGTCGGAGAAGGCGCAGCCGGCCAACACGAAGTTCGTCGTGCCGGTGGTGGATGCGCCCAACCTGGCCGGCGCCCGGGACCTCGGGCTGCCGATCGGCGACCCCGCGTCGGGTCCCGATCTGACGGCGCTGCGCAAGGCCGTCGAAGCGGGCCAGGTCGCGGCGTTGTACGTCTTCGATCCGGGCCCGGCCGGATCGCTGGGTGACGTCTCGTGGATCGCGGCGGCGCGCCAGAGCGGCACGCTGTCCCTGCTGGTCTACCAGGGCGTGCTGCTTTCGGAGCTCGCGCGGGCGGCCGACATCGTGCTGCCGGGGGCGGCCTGGGTCGAGAAGGAAGGGACCTACACGAACGATCAGGGTCGCGTGCAGGCCGCGTCGCGCGTGTTCGCGCCGCCTGGAGAGGCGCTGGACGACCGCGAGGTCTTCTTCAATGTGGCCCGCGCGCTCGGGCAGGAGCTGCCGTTCCGGTCGGCGGGCGAGGTGCGCGCGGCCATTGCCGAGCTGCTGGCGGCGAATCCCGCCTACGCGTCGATCGGATCCATCGACTTCGCGCGCCCGAGGCCGGCGAAGCACTGGCTGCAGCTCTCCAATCCCTCCGAGCGCTGGAAGTGGGACTTCCTGTTCCAGGAAGTGAACCTGCAGAAGTGGGAGGGGCTGACGCCGGAGCTGCCGCAGCTCAGCATCATCCCGCTGACGCCGGTGCAGGGAGCGCCCGAAGGCGAGAAGCGCTGACCCCGTGCAGCCCGCGCTCGTCGAGAATCCCGGACTGATCGCGGCGTTCGCCGCCGGACTGCTCTCGTTCATCTCGCCCTGCGTGCTGCCGCTGATCCCGGGATACCTCTCCTACATCTCGGGCGTGACGCTCGACGAGATGGAGAGCAGCCGGACCTCCGCGGAGGCGGCGCTGACGCGGCGGCGGGTCCTCGTTGCCGCAATCTTCTTCATCCTCGGGTTCTCGGCCGTCTTCATCTCGCTCGGCGCGGCGGCGAGCGTCGTCGGCGAGTTCCTGCGCGAGCGGCTCTCGCTGCTGATGAAGATCGCGGGGATCGTCGTGATCCTCTTCGGTCTGCACACCATGGGCGTCCTGCGCATCGGCTGGCTGTACAGCGAGCGGCGGATGCAGATCGACGCGAAGCCGAAGGGGGTCGCCGGTGCGTTTCTCGTCGGCCTCGCGTTCGCGTTCGGGTGGACGCCGTGCATCGGCCCGATCCTGTCCGGAATCCTGCTGCTCGCCGCGGAGCAGCAGACCGTCTCGCGCGGGATCACGCTGCTGGCCGTGTACTCCCTGGGCCTGGGCGTGCCGTTCCTGATGACCGCGCTGGCCATCGACCGCTTCTTCACCGCCTTTGCCCGCATCCGACGGCACTACCGGACCATCGAGATTGCGTCGGGCCTGCTGCTCGTCGTGATCGGCGTGCTGATTTTCACCGATCGCTTCACGATCATCGCGCGCTGGCTCACGCCGTATCTGCCGACGCTGTAGCGGCCGACGGCACCGCACCTTCACGCATCCACTCGCCGCGGGGACGCTCGAAAGCGCTCGGCGCGCCTGCCATCGAACCGACGTGCGCTGCGGCTCCCCGATGCGCGCTATAGTCCATTGAGATGCACCACACCGGCTCGCAGACGGGACACGGACGGACCGAGCCGGCCCCATCGGCGGGGATCGTCTCGCGCTGGCTGAAGCCTGCCGTCACGCTGGTGCTGTACGTGCTGGTCTTCTACTGGACGGATGCCGGCGCGTCACTCGCCCGCCTCGGCGGCGCGCGGCTCGACCTCGTGACGGCGGCGGTGCTCCTCTACATGGCGGGGCAGTCGCTCTCCGCCTGGCGGTGGCAGCTGCTGCTCGGCCCGGTCGGGCTGCGCGCGGCGTATCCGCGTCTGCTCGGCTTCTATTTCACCGGCATGTTCTTCAACCTGTTCCTGCCGACGATCATCGGCGGGGACGCGGTGAAAGCCGTGCTGCTCGCGCGCGAGACGGGCGAACCGGCGCGCGCGACCAGTTCCGTGTTCATGGAGCGCAACGTCGGGCTGTGCTCGCTGCTCGTGGTCGCCATCGCCGCCGCGCATGCGGCGCCTCCGGTCACGCTCTTCGGCCTGCGGCTGACCGCGCTCGTCTGGATGCTCGCGGCCGGTTACGCGCTCGCGAACCTGATGCTGTTCCGCCCGCACGTCTACCGGATCGCGGATCGCGTCGTCGGCGCGACGCCACTTGCGAGGTTCCGTCCGCGCGCGGCGTCGCTGTACGGGGCGATCGAGCCGTACACGAGCGCGTGGCGTCCGATCGTCGCGGCGTTCGTGCTGTCGTTCGCGCACCAGGTCGTCGTGATCGCCGTGGTATTCTTGGGCGCCCGGGCACTTGCGCTCGACGTGCCGCTGGCCGCCCTCGCCGTGTTCGTGCCGCTCGTTTCGCTGGCGGGCATGATCCCGGTGAGCGTCAACGGTCTGGGTGTACGAGAAGCGCTGTACGTGCTGCTGTTCGGGCGTGTGGGCGTGCCGGCTGACGCGGCGGTTTCGCTGGCACTGCTCTATCTGGGCGTCACGCTGCTGGCGAGTCTGCCCGGCGGCGTCGCCTATCTCATGCAGCCGGTGCCGGCGCGGCTGCTCGCCGCCGGGCGCACGGCCATGGATTCCTGATCGCGCGCATGTCCAGCCGACCACTCCGCCTGTTGCTGCTCGTCGCGGCGCTCGGCGCCGCGGCCGCCGGCAGCTACGTGATCTACAGCACCGAGCGCGCGCTCGCCGAGGCGTCAGCGGCTGCGGCCGGCTACACGCATCGGGGGCAGGCGGCGCTCAACGACCTGCACGCGATGCGCGCGGCCCAGCAGGCCTATGTCGCCGAAGGGCAAGGCGCCGACTACTGGATGCGCCAGGCAGACGATGCGCTGGAGCGTCTGGAGCGCACGATGGCCGACCTCGTGGCGGCGTCGGGCGCGGATGCGCGGACGAGTCTCGACGGCGTCGCGGCATCGATCACGGACTTCCGCGCCCTGGACGCCCGCGCCCGGGAGTACGTCCGGCAGGATCGCCCGCTGATGGCGTCGGAGGTGATCTTCACCGACAGCCTCGCCGTGCTCGCGCGCGGTGTCGAGCAACTGCAGGCCGCGATGGCCGCCGAGCAGGCGGCCAGGCAGGGCGAGCTCGAGGCGCTTCGGGGCCGGCAGATCTACGCCGGCGCCGGCGCAGTCGCGCTCCTGCTGCTGTTCGTGATGCTCCTCGTCCCCGTGCCGGAGCGGGATGTCGACGTCCTCACCGCGATGCGCGCGCTGACCGAGAGCGCGCCGCTCAGAAAGACCGCCTCTCCGGGAGCCGCGCCCGCGGCACCCCCCACGAGCGCCTCTTCCCGGCCTGCCGTCGACTGGGTGGACGGGGTCGAGTCGAGCGCGCGGGTCATCTCCCGCGTGAGGGTCGATCCGGAAGCGGCTGCAGCCGCGGGAGAGAGACCGGCAGCGTCCGCGACGACCGCCCAGCCGGAACCGGTGTCCGCGGAGGCGCAGCACCCGGTCTCCGATACCGCTGAGTCGGGAACGCCGGCCTCCGAACCGGCCGTCGAACCGGTGGCAGCAGTGCTTCAGGAGCACCAGGTGCCTCTGGTGGATCTCCCGGAGGCCGCCCGGATCTGTGCGGAACTGGCGCGTGTGCTCGACGGCGGCGACATTCCCGCCCTCCTGACCCGGGCCGCGACGCTGCTGGACGCTCCGGGCCTGATCGTCTGGGTGATCGATCGGCAGGGCACGGCCCTCTATCCGCTGCTGACGCACGGATACGCGCAGCAGGTCGTGATGCAGCTCGGGAGCCTGCCCGCCGACGCCGACAACGCGACGGCCGTCGCGTGGCGCACCGGCCGTGCGTCCGTGCTGCCGGGAGAGAACGGCACCCCCGGCGCCCTCGTCATCCCCATCGTCACCGCGGAAGGCTGCATCGGCGTGCTGGCCGCCGAGATCGCCGCCGGCCGGGAATCCCGGGACGAAATCCAGGCGCTGGCGACGATCTTCGCGGCGCAGCTGGCGACCGTGGTCGCACCGGTCGCCAGCGAGCAGGCGCAGGCGGCGCGATAGCTGCGGTCAGATCGGCCGTGCGGACCGCCGGGGACGCGGCCGCGGCGACTCCAGAGTCACCTCGGCCGATGCCGGCTTGCCGTCCCGCATGTACTCGATCGTGGCGGCGTCGCGCTCCGCGTCGCGCACGGCCTCGACCAGGTCGCGGCCACTTTCGACGGCCTTCCCGTTCACCCCGGTCACCACATCGCCGGCGCGAAGGCCGGCACGGGCGGCAGGCGAATCGTCGTCAACGGCGCTGATCAGCACGCCGTCGTCGACACCGAAGTACTTCGCGAGCTGCGGCGTCAGCTCCTGGTACTGCACGCCGAGCCGTCGGCCGTCGGGCCGTATGAAATAGCGGAAGGCGTCCGGGTCGATACCGAGACCCGGCAGGCTCCGTTCGATCTGCCGCTGGCTCGATTCCAGCTTGTCCGTCAGATCCGGACGCACCTCGAACCGCTGCGGGTCGATCAGCTCCTCGGCGCGGAAGGCCATGTCCGAAACCCGGGGCGACACCGACAGCGTGACCGTGCCGCTGTCGCGCCGCACCGTCACGGACACCTCGCGACCTTCCGGCGTCTCGCCGACCAGCCGTGCGAGGTGACGCGCGCTGCGCACCCGCTCGCCGTCGAACTCCGTGATGACGTCGCCAGACTGGAGCCCGGCCTTCGCCGCCGGACTTCCATCCTGCACCTGCTCGACAACGGCGCCGCTGCCGGTCTTCTGCTGCTCCGGCTCGAGATCGCGGATCTGGACGCCGATCTGCACGCCGCGCCCGCCGAGCACCGCGATGCGGCGCCCCGGCGTGGCGACGACCGCCTGCTGTTCACTCTCCGCCTGCGCGGCGGACACCATCGCCGCGGCGATCGTGCCCGCGCATACGAGCACGAGAACCGCCGCCACACCTGCTGCCTTCCTCATGGCCAGCACCTCCAGACGTTCCGGAGATTGAGACGCGAGAGGCTGCATTCCGGCTTTCCACCCTCCCGGCCGCGCACGATCTGCACTGCCTGAAGTACACTTCACGTATCGAATACCGTTGCGGGCCCCTCCTCCGGGGCCCTTCGTGCAGATGAGCGCCTCCCGGCGCTCGTCCGTCCAGGCTGGCGTCCCGGGACCAGGGCACCGCGTCAGGTGCGCCGCAGCCGGAGAGTGTGCATGGCAACCAGGACCACGTCGGAGAAGGGGCCGATGACCAAGGCCCGTATCCTCGAACTGGCGGAGCGCGAGAAGGTGAAGTTCCTTCGCCTCCAGTTCACGGACATCCTCGGCACCATCAAGAACGTCGAGATCCCGGACCGGCAGTTCCAGGAAGCGCTCGACGGCGAGATCGTGTTCGACGGCTCGTCCATCGAGGGCTTCGTCCGGCTGGAGGAGTCCGACATGTACCTCCGGCCCGACCCCGAGACGTTCGCCGTCTTCCCCTGGCCGAATCCCGGGGGTGAGAAGGTCGCGCGGATCATCTGCGACATCTCGCGGCCGGACGGCGAGCCGTTCGAGGGCTGTCCGCGGTCGATTCTGAAGCGCGTCATCGCGCTGGCCGCGGAGCGCGGCTTCACGATGGACGCGGGACCGGAGGCCGAGTTCTTCCTGTTCCAGCGGCGCAACGGCGTGCCGACGACCGTCACGCACGACACCGGCAGCTACTTCGACCTGACGCCGGTGGACCGCGGCGAGGATGTCCGCCGCGAGATCGTGCTCGCGCTCGAATCGATGGGCTTCCACGTCGAGGCGGCGCACCACGAAGTCGCCGCCGGCCAGCACGAGATCGACTTCCGGTGGGACGATGTGCTGCGGACGGCGGACAACATCAGCACGTTCCGGTTCGTCGTGAAGAACGTCGCGGTGCGGCACGACCTGCACGCGACGTTCATGCCCAAGCCGGTGTTCGGCATCAACGGCTCGGGCATGCACATGCACCAGGCGCTGCGCGCGAAGGGACGCAACAGCTTCTTCGACCCGGAGGGGCCGTGGCAGCTGAGCACGACCTGCCTGTACTACATCGGCGGGCTGCTGCGGCACGCGAAGGGCTTCTGCGCGATCACCAACCCGCTGGTCAATTCGTACAAGCGGCTCGTTCCCGGGTACGAGGCGCCGACGAGCGTCGCCTGGTCCGAGCGGAATCTCAGCCCGCTGGTCCGCGTGCCCGCGGCGCGCGACGACGCGACGCGCGTGGAGCTGCGCATGCCGGATCCGTCCTGCAACCCGTACCTCGCGCTCGCCGTCATGCTGCGATCGGGCCTGGACGGCATCGAGCGGCAGATCGATCCGGGCCCGCCGGTGAACAAGAACATCTACAAGATGAGTCACCGCGAGCGGCGGCATCTCCGGATCGACGAACTGCCCGGGAATCTGAAGGAAGCGCTCGACGAGCTCGAGAAGGACGATCTGATGCGCGAGACGCTCGGCGACCACATCTTCAGCACCTTCGTCGAGGCGAAGCGGGAGGAGTGGTTCGACTACATCCGCCACGTCTCGCCCTGGGAAGTCGACCGCTATCTCGGCTCGTACTGATCGCGTACGGGTGTCTGACACCCGTACTGGTACTGGTACGGGTGCCAGACACCGGTACCGCCGCGCCCTCGGCCGGCCGTCCTCTCGACAGGTCGCCGCGTCCTGCGGCGGGGACGAGCGTTTCGTCCAACCCCCTGCATTTCGGCCATTTCCGCCCCATTCCGACGCGGCACGGAGCTTGAACCACAGCTGGGTGGTCGCGCCGGATCACCGGGATGCGTAACTCAGGCAGGCGCTGGCACCGCCGCATCCCGGCCTTCATCGCAGGCGTTCACGATTCGCGCGCGGCCCTTGCGTCATACCGCGCCGGGCGTCCGCATCGGATGTCCGGCGCGTCTCGTCCGCGCCGGCTACCGACGCGCGGACCCGGAGGTACTCATGACCCGCATGCGACGCGCCGCTCTCCTTGTCGTCTTCGCCGCGGGCGTGGTTGGCGGATGCGCGGTACGCTCCCCGAGCATCCGGGACATCCACCACAATCCGGGCCGCTATTACGATCGCACCGTCCAGGTCGACGGCGTCGTGAGCAGCTCGTGGGGCGTGCCCCTGCTGCCGCTGCGGATCTACCGGATCGAGGACGGGACGGGCGAGCTCACCGTCGTGTCGCAGTCCCCGCGGGTGCCGCCGAAGGGGGCGCGCGTGCAGGTGCGAGGACGCGTCGAGGAGTTCGCGACGTTCGGGGGACGATCGCTGGGGCTCCACGTCCGCGAGGACAAACTGAAAGTGGAGCGCTGGTAGAGGACCGTACTCACGTGGCGGAGCGGTCAGGCTCCGCGTGGGCGGGCCCGGTACACGGTCCGGATCAGCGGATCTGGCGGCCGTACCGGCTGACGGTCGCCAGCCGGCTGAAGTAGCCGTAGCTCTCGCGGGCGAGCGCCTCGAGCGTGCGGGCGCCCGCTTCGCCCTCGCCCATGTAGGTGCTCATCGCCGCGAAGGCGTAAGGCCGGCGCTCGACGTAGACGATCCCCGCGTCGGCCCGCACGCCTTCGAGCTCGCCGCTCTTGCTCGCCACGACCACCGACGCCGGCACTCCCGCACGAATCGGCGTCCCCTTGTAGATGCGCAGGATCCGGTCCGCCGTACGGCCCGACTCCTCGCTCAACCCCGTCCGCTCGTGGAACGCGACCAGCAGCCGGACGAGATCCGCCGGGGTCGTGACGTTCTCGTCGCCGCGACGCGCCGCCTCGAGGTCGATCATGTAGCGCCGCAGGTGCGTGTCCGCGAGCCCCAGCTCCCGCATGCGCCGATTCACCGCGTCCATGCCCACACGGGCGATGAGCACGTTCGTGGCGGTGTTGTCGCTCTGCACGATCATCGCGACGGCGAGATCGCGCGGGGAGAGCGACGGCGTGCCCAGCTCGTACAGCAGCCCCCCGGGCACGGCACGCGACCGGTCGAGCGGCGCGGCCGCATCGAGGTCGATCGCGCCGGCATCGGCCTGCTTGAGCAGCTCGTAGAGGATGGCGAGCTTGATCGTGCTCGCCGCGGGGAAGGCCGTGGTCTCCAGGCGGGAGAAATGGTCGCCGGTCGCGAGATCGACGATCCGGTAGCCGACCACGCCATCCGCCTCGGACGCGATCGTCTGGAGGCGCTGCGCCGTCCGGGCCCGCAGGGCCTCGGCGAGCGCGTCCGGCGGGTGCTCCTGTGCCGCCGCGGACGCGAGCGCGAGTGCGACGGCGCCGGACAGCACCGTGAGCCGGGTGCGTGACGTCATGCAGGCCGTTCCTCGATCTTCACGACGACCGCCGTCAGATCGTCCGCCTGCGGCCGCTCTCCCCGGAACCCTTCCACCGCATCGACGATCGCCTGGACGATCACGCGCGCCGACGCCTCGCGCCGGGTCTGGACGATCTCGGCGACCCGCTCGACGCCGAACTCCTCTTCGTTCGCGTTGAACGTCTCGTAGACGCCGTCGGTGCAGAACACGAAGATGTCGCCCGGCGACAGCTCCAGCACGAGCTGGTCGTAGCTCACGCCGGGAAAAGTGCCCAGCGGAAATCCGGGCAGCACGATCGGGTCGCAACCCCGCGGTGTGCTCCGGAGCGGGTACGGCATCCCCGAGTTGGCGAACGTGAGGAGCCGACGCTTCAGATCGAAGTACGCGTAGCAGAGCGTGCAGTAGTACCCGTCGATGTGCCGCTCGTTCAGGATCGTGTTCATCGAGACGAGCACGCCGGCGGGGCTGAAGCGCTCCGGCATGTATCGCCGGCGGAACGTGCGCGAGCGCACGAGCTCGGCGGCGAACACGCTGAACAGCGCCGCCGGCACCCCCTTGCCCGACACGTCGCCGACAGCCACCGCGAGGCTGTTCGCCTCCGGCGTCATGAAGTCGTGAAGGTCCCCCCCGAGCTCGCGGGCCGGCGTGAAGTGCGCCGCGACGTCGACGCCGCGCAGTCTCGCCGGCGGCCCGGTCGGCAGCAGCGCCGCCTGCACGCGCTGCGCGAAGCTGAGCTCGCGCTCGATGCGCTCCTCGTTCGCGCGCAGCGCCTCGTAGAGCCGGGCGTTCTCGATGGCGGTGCCGATCTGGCTCCCGAGCGCCGAGAGCACCTCGACGTCCTGCTTGCGGAAGGCGTCGTACTCCGGGCTCTCCAGATCGATGACCCCGACGCACCGGTCCTTGACGAGCAGCGGGACCGCGAGCTCCGACCGGCAGTCCTCGACCCAGGGCACGTAACGCGGGTCCTTCGAGACGTCCGGCACGTTGATGACGGTCTTCGACTGCGCCGCGTGGCCGACGAGCCCCTCGCCGAGCTTCAGGTGCGGGATGCCGGCCCGGTTGCCGAACCGGATGGCGAGCTTCAGCTCGAGGATCCCCCGCCGCTCGTCGAGCAGGAAGATGCCGAAGGTCCGGTACGAGACGACCTTCCCCACGAGCGTCGCCACCCGCTCCAGCAGCTCGTCCAGATCGAGAATCGCCGCGACCTCGCGGCCGATCTCCGCCAGCGTCTCGAAGGTCGCCGCGTACTCCTTCTCGCGCTCGAACAGCCGTGCGTTCTCGATGGCGACGGCCACGTGCGCGCCGAACTGCCGGAGCACCGCCTCGTCCGCGGTCGTGAACTGGCCGACGGACTCGCCGTACAGGTTCAACGCGCCGATGACCCGCTTCTTCCGGCGCAGCGGAACCGCAATCTGCGACCGCACGTTCGGAATCGAGCCGATATAGCGCGGGTCATCGCGCACGTCGTCGACGACGAGCGAGCGCCCTTCCGCGACGGCGGTGCCGACGATGCCCTGTCCGGGCACGAGGCGCAGCGTGCGCTTGACGTCCTCCGGATAGCCCACGGCGTACGCGATGCTCAGCTCCTGCTTCTTCTCGTCCAGCAGCCAGACCGCGAAGGCGGAGAACGTCGTCAGACGCGACAGCAGTTCGGGAATCTTCTCGAGCAGCTCGTCGAGATCGAGGACCGACGTGACCTCACGGCCAAGCTCGAAGAGGGTGCCCAGCAGCTGCAGCGGGTCCGACGCATCGGACTGCATCACCGGAGCAGGGCGGGGCGAATGGTCGGACATCTGAGAGGGTTCGTTCCGGGAGCGCAGCCGCCCCGCAGCAGCTGCGCGTCTCTGTGGGCGCCACGGCAACCCGCGCGTCCCCACGCCGGGCGGAACGCCCGGGCGAGGCTGGTCGAGTCCCGATTATACTGGTAAACCTCTGGCGCGTCTCGCGACGACGCGGGTCCGTCCCGACCTCGAATGCCTGTTTTCCGCCACTGCGCGCTGCTGGGCGCGCTCGTCGCCGCGGCGCTGATCACCACGGCCCTCCAGGCCGCCTCGCGCGATCCGGTTCGCGCGCGGCATGCCATGGTGGGATCGACCGACGAGCACGCCAGTGAGGCCGGGCTCGAGATCCTCCGGGCCGGCGGCAATGCGATCGACGCGGCCGTCGCCGTGGGCTTCGCGCTCGCCGTCACGCACCCGGCCGCCGGCAATCTCGGAGGCGGCGGCTTCATGGTCATCCGTCTCGCCGACGGACGGCAGACGGTCATCGACTATCGCGAAGCGGCGCCCGGCCGCGCGACGCGCGACATGTACCTGGACGCGAACGGCGAACCGGTTCCCGAGCGCAGCCGCGTCGGCGCGCTGGCCGCGGGCGTCCCGGGTTCCGTGGCCGGTCTGGCCCGGGCGCAGCAGCGATACGGCCGGTTGCCGCTCGCCCGGGTGATGGCGCCGGCGATCGCGCTCGCACGCGATGGCTTCGAGGTGAGCTGGGCGCTCTCGGACTCCCTCGCCACCGCGCAGCCGCTGCTCTCCCGCTTCCCGGAGTCGGTGCGGGTCTTCTACGGGCCCGACGGGACCGCGCCCCTGCCCGGCGACCGCCTCACGCAGCCCGATCTCGCCCGGACGCTGGAGCTGATCGCGCAGCAGGGGCCCGACGCGTTCTACAAGGGGCCGATCGCGGACCTCATCGTCGCCGAGATGGAGCGGTCCGGGGGCCTGATCACGAAGGACGACCTGGCCGCCTACGCGCCGCGCGAACGCGACCCGATCGTCGGCACGTACCGCGGCTACCAGATCGTCGCGCCGCCGCCGCCGAGCTCCGGCGGCATCGCGCTCGTGCAGCTGCTGAACATCCTGGAGGCCTACCCGCTGGCCGACTACGGGCACAACTCGTCCCGGAGCATCCATCTGGTCGCGGAAGCGGCGCGGCGGGTCTACGCGGATCGGTCGAAGTGGCTCGGCGACCCCGACTACTTCGACGTGCCGGTCGCCGGCCTGATTTCGAAGGCGTACGCCGCCGCCCTGCGCGACGGCATCTCCGAGACGCGGGCCACGCCCAGCGAGACGGTGCACCCGGGGGAGCCGCGGGGCTACGAACACTCCGAGACCACGCACTATTCCGTGGTGGACGCGGAGGGCAATGCGGTCTCGACGACCACGACGATCAACGGCTCGTACGGAAACGGGCAGGTGGTGCCCGGGGCCGGCTTCCTGCTGAACAACGAGATGGACGACTTCAGCGCGAAGCCCGGCGCGCCGAACATGTTCGGCCTGCTCGGCGGGGAAGCCAACGCGATCGCGCCCCGCAAGCGCATGCTCAGCTCGATGACGCCGACCATCGTCGTGAAAGACGGGGCGACGCGGCTGGTGCTCGGATCGCCGGGCGGCAGCCGGATCATCACGACGGTGCTCCAGGTGATCCTGAACGTCATCGATCACGGCATGACCGTGCAGGAGGCGGTGGATGCCCCGCGCTTCCATCACCAGTGGCAGCCCGATACCATCAGGCTCGAGCGCCTCGGCTTCCCGGAAGACGTCGTCACGGCGCTGACCGCGATGGGGCACGCGACCACCGTCAATGAGGACATGGGCGACGTCCACGCGATCCTGATCGACGACACGGGACTCAGGCTCGGCGCGTCGGACCCGCGAATGGATGGCCGCACCCTCGGCTACTGATCTGCTCTGATGCTCACATCCGCCGCCATGGACAGCCTGACCCTGCCGCTCGACTACAGCGCCATCGAGCGCATCCTGCCGCACCGGTATCCCTTTCTGCTCGTCGACCGGATCACGGAGTTCGAGCCGGACCGGCGGATCGTCGGCATCAAGAACGTCTCGCTGAACGAGCGGATGCTGGCGCATGCGCCGGACGGCCCGGTCCTGCCGCCGACGATCCTGACCGAGGCCGTCGCACAGGTCGGGGCGATTCTGATTCTGTCGAAGCCCGAGAACCGGGAGAAGCTGATCTTCTTCCGCGCGATCGAGCGCGTGCGGTACCGCCGGCCGGTGAAGCCGGGGGACGCCGTCGAGATCGAGGCCATCGTCGAGCGGCTGCGCAGCCGCATGGGCGTGCTGCGCGGCTACGGCCGGGTGGACGGCCGCGTCGTGATCGAGGGGACGATGACCTTCGCGCTCGGCCCGCGGGGACAGACCGGCGACGACGCCGCCTAGGCCAGGCCCAGGCTCGATCTCAGAAGAAGACGGCGCGGATCCGTCAGCGCGCGCGCAGCGCGAGCAGCGCCACGGCGACCTTCGCGCCGCGCGACGCCCAGGCCGCCCATCGCGCGTCCGGCTTGAAATACCGGACCGCGTCGAGCGCCGCTGGCGCGAGCACCAGCGCACCCACCCAGCGTTCGTCGACCCGAGCCGCAGCGGCCATGCCGCGCGTGTCGCGTTCGGCCGGCCCCACGCGGGCGATGGCCGCGACGCCGTAGGCCGCCGACGCAAGCAGGTTGAACGCCAGCATCCCCTTCACGACCGGCGCCCGCTCAAGCCGCAGCCCGGGACGCCTCGTGAGCAGCACCTCGCTCGAGATGTGCTGGACGAGGAAGCCCGCCGATGAAATCTGATACTCGCGCCGGGGCGGAACCGGTTCGTGCGTGATGGCGAAGAACGGGAGCGGCCCGAACGAGACGCCCTTCAGTCCCAGGTCCGTGCCGCTCGCCGCCGCCGCCGCGACGTGCCCCGCTTCGTGGAGTCCCAGTCCGAGCGCGCCCCCCGCGAGGAAGCGCGCCAGCCTGCCGGCGCCATTCTCGTTGACGGGCGGCGGCGGCTCGGCGACGGCCGGCGGCTGCGCGAGTACAGGAGCCGCCGTGGACGCGAGGATCAGAAGGAGCGCCGCGAGTACGCCGCGGGCACGGCCGTGAAGCACGTGCCTACTCTACAGCACGCCTCCGCGCGCCATGCGGCCGCGTCAGGCCGCATCGCGCGCCACGGATTCTGCGGACTGCCTCGCGTCGGCCTGACGTGCCGCGGGCTTCCGCACGAGGATCATTCCGGCAAAGACGATGGCGATGGCCACGGCCGTGCGGACCCCGAAGGGCTCGTTCAGGAGAAGCGCTCCCAACACGACGGCGATGACCGGGTTCGCGAACGCGTACAGCGAGACCAGCGCGATCGGCAGGTGCTGGAGGGCATAGATGTACGACACGAACCCGCCGATCGAGCCGACGAGCGTCAGGTAGACGATCGCCCACGCGCCGCGCCCCTGGAAGTTCACGCCGTCCCATTCGCCGAGCAGCGTGCCGGCGGCCAGCATCATGAGGCCGCCGAGCAGCATCTGGACCGCGGTCGCACCGAACACGGATGCGCCGTGCGGGTGACGCTTCGAGTACGACGAGCCGAGCGCCCATCCGAGGCAGGCCAGCTGCAGCACGATCACGCCCATGAGGAACTGCAGACCGGCGGCGCCGCCCAGCCGCACATCCGGCCAGACCAGCACCAGGATGCCGCTGAAGCCGACGACCAGGCCGGCGAGCGTGCGCCGGGTGAGCCGCTCGCCGTCGGCGCGCAGCGCCTCGACGCCCGACATGAAGAACGGCGACGTCGCGAGGATGACGGCGGCGAGTCCGCTGGCGACGTACTGCTCCGCCCAGTTCACGAAACCGTTGCCGACGCCGATCATCAGCAGCCCCTGCAGCGCCAGCGAGGGCCAGAGCGCCCGGATGGGCAGCCGCTCGCCGCGGGCCACCGTGACGAGACCGAGCAGCAGGCCCGCGAGCGTCCAGCGCACGCCGCCCAGCAGGGCCGGCGGCAGCGCCTCGAGCCCCACGCGGATCCCGAGATAGGTCGTGCCCCAGACCACGCACACCGCGATCCAGGCGGCATACGCCAGACGCGACGGCGCGCTCATGACGCCCCCTCCTCCGGCGCCGCCGGCGCCGGAATGGGAAGCTGCGACGTCTCCTTGATGCTCTCGAGCACGATCGTCGTGCGGGTCGACTGGACACCTTCGAGATGGCCCAGCCGGTCGCGGAGGATCGCCGACAGGTGCTCCGGATCGCGCGCCCGGACCTTCAACAGCAGGCAGTCGTCGCCCGCGACGTGGTGCACCTCGAGCACTTCCGGCACCAGCGCGACCTCCTGGCCGACCCGCACCTCCCCCGGCCGGTCGGTCGTCCGGACGGCGATGAAGGCGAGCAGCCGCCCATCGAGGGCCTTCGGGTCGATCCGTGCCGTGTAGCCCTGAATCACCCCCCGGCCCTCCAGCTTCCGAATCCGTTCCAGGACGGCCGAGGGAGCCAGCCCGACCAGCCGGGCGATTTCCGCCTGGGGAATCCGGGCGTTGGCCTGAAGAAGGTCGAGAATCTGCAGATCGATGGCGTCAAGCATGGCAATGGCAGAATTTACAGAAGCAGTAGACGGATCTCAACGAAGATTGTTCCGTGGATCGAGTCGATTCTCGAACAACGTGCGGCTGAAAGCGGCACGGCCAGCGACGGAGGCAAGCGCGTCGACCTGCCCGCATGAGGGGGCGACCGCCCGCCTGAGGAGTCGAATTGAAGGGGGCAGAGAGAGGAGAGCCGGGGACAAAAAAAGGCGCGCGCCCCGGCGGGGACGCGCGCCCTGAAGGTCCTGCGGCTGGCGCCGGCGCTACTCGAGACGTTTCCGCGCGGCGATGAGCTTCCCGGCGACATCCTTGACGGCCTCTTCGGTCGCCTCGCCGAGCACGGTCTCGCGGTAGTCCGACGAGCCCATGTCGATGTCCCCCATGCCCGACCGGCCCCACTTGCCGACATCGGCGCCGAGCAGGAGCCCGCTCCGCTTGGAGGTCCCTTCGCCCTTGGAGCTGGCCATGATCTCCGCCGTGCTGACGTCGATCACGCGCGCGGTGATGGCGACGTTGGCCTTGCCCTGGTCGCGGCCGACACGCCCGATGCCGAAGCCGCCGCCGCCGAACCCGCCGCCGCCGAAGCGCTGGCGCTTCTGCTCCATCCCGAACTTCGTGATCGACCCGACGATCAGGTACTTCACGCCGAGCACCTTGCCGAGTTGCGCGACGGTTGCGGCGCCCGGATCGGCGCGCTCGCTGTTCGAGAAGTTCTGCTCGGCGAGCACCGCGTCGAGCCGCTTCCGCTCGATCACCCGGTAGGTACCGTCGTTGACGAGCTCGTCGACGAGCAGATCCGAAATGCCCTTGCCGATGTCCCAGTTCCCGCTCCACCACTGCTGGACGGTGCCGTAGTCGAAATCGAGCAGCGCCACCAGCGGCCGCGAACTCTGGGCGTCCACACGCGCCGTCGTCATCGAGACGGCGATCAGTGCCAGCATCGCGGTTCCGAGCGATACCACCTTGCGCATCTGTCCCTCCACTCGCCAAACGAGCGTAAGCGCGCCGGCCCGCCGGGTCAAGGCATTCCGGCCACTCCCGTCTATCGGCAGCACGCGGCCGCCGCTCCAACCACACGCGCGTGGGCCGCGGCGCAGCCACTCCGCCGTATAATCCGCGCAGTGAGACCAGATTCCGGTCCGCTCCGGTCTTCCGTGCAGGCGGGATTGCCCGGCGATGCGGTCGCCCGTCTCTTCGAAGCGGTCCACGAAGGCGTCTACATCGGCCTGCTCGGCCCGCGCGGCACCGAGACGCTGGCCGCCAACCCCCACCTGAAGCTGATCCTCGGTCTCACACCCGAAACGCCCGATCGCGACGTCCACCTGTTCGATCCCGCGCGCTTCGAGGACGGGCAGGCGCTCGAGAACTTCCGGCAGCGTCTGGCGGCGGAGGGAGCGGCCACCGACTACCTGCTGAAAGTGCGCCGCGCGGACGGCGAGTCCGTCTGGCTCGAGATCACCGCGCACGCCGAGCCGGCCGGCGATCTCGACGGCCGCCTGCGCATCGACGCGCTCGTCCGTGACGTCAGCGAGCGCAAGACGCTCGACGATCAGTCGCGCGATCTCTATCAGCAGCTGCTGCAGGCCGAGAAGATGGCGGCGCTCGGCCAGACGGTGTCCGGCGTCGCGCACGAGCTGAACAACCCGCTCGCGACCATCCTCACCTGGTCCGAGCGGCTCGCCGCGCGGCCGCTCGAGGACTCGACGCGCCGCGGTGTCGAAGTGATCCTGCGCGAGGCGGAGCGCGCGGCCAAGATCGTCCGGCAGCTCCTGACGTTCGCGCGCAAGCGCCAGAGCACCCGCACGATGGTCGACCTGAACCAGGTCGTGCGCGAGACGCTCGCGCTGCGCGCCTACGAGCAGCGCGTCACGAACATCACCGTCATCGACGCGCTCGCCTCGGGGCTGCCCCAGATCTTCGCGGACCCGCACCAGCTCCAGCAGGTCCTGCTCAACCTGGTGATGAACGCCGAACAGGCGATGCTCGGGGCGCACGGCCGCGGCACGCTGGTGGTCCGCACCTGGTTCGACGCCTCACACGAAGCGGTCGTGCTCGAGATCAACGACGATGGGCCCGGCGTGCCGCGCGAAGTGCAGGGCCGGATCTTCGACCCGTTCTTCACGACCAAGGAGGTCGGCAAGGGCACCGGCCTCGGCCTCACCGTCGCCTACGCCATCGTCCATGAGCACGGCGGCCGGATTCGCGTCGAGTCCGCGACGGGGCGCGGCGCCTCGTTCTTCGTCGAGCTGCCTGTGAAGGGCGGCACGTTCCGCACCGCGCCCTCGCCGCCGCCCACCGCGGACGAGCTGAAAGCGCTGGCCGGCCGGCGCGTGCTGGTCGTCGAGGACGAAGCGGCGCTGGCTGCCGCCGTGAGCGACGCGCTGACGGATGCCGGCTTCGTGGTCGACCGCGCCGGCGACGGAGAGGAGGCGCTCGCCCGTGTGAACGAGCGCCCTTACGATCTCGTGATCTGCGATCTGAAAATGCCCCGCGTGGACGGGATGAGCTTCTACCGCGCGATTGCCGCGACCGCTCCCGCGCTCGCCGCCCGGCTGATCTTCGTGACCGGCGACGTCGTCGGCACCGACGCCGAGCGGTTCCTCGAGGAGAGCGGCTGCCGCTGGCTCGCGAAGCCCTTCCGGCTCGGCGACTTGCTGCGCGCGGCGCGCGACGTGTTGTCGTAGGGAATCACCACCCCGCGGCCCACTTCGGCGCGCGTCGGCGTGGTCGCCTTCATCATCGCCGGCTTCTGCATGAACTGCAGCACCGTCGACTTCAGCACGGCCGCGGCCTGGGCCGGCGCCATGGACGGCCCCAGCGCCTCGCGCAGCCGGCGGATGGCACGGGCGTGCAGCTGGCTCACGCGCGACTCGTTGACGCCAATCTCGCGCCCGATCTGCTTCATGGTGACCTCGCCGTAGTAGTACAGGCCGATCACCTTCTGCTCGCGCCACGGCAGCGACCGGATGGCCGCCCGCACGCGATCCTGCACCTCGGTGCGCTCGTACGCCGCATCGGGCCGCTCCGGCTCGGCAGGCAGCAGCGCCGCCGGCAGGTTCGCGTCGTCGCCGTGCTCGACCGTGGCCAGCGGCGAAGTCGACTCGATCGTGTTGATCCGGACAATCGTGCGGCTCAGACGCTTCTCGTCGGAGCCGACGCGGGCCGCGAGATCGGCCAGCGAGGGCTCGCATCCCAGCTCGCGCCGCAGCGCTTCACGCGCCGCTTCGAGCTCCCGGCGCTGCCGGCGCACGCCACGTGGCCAGGCATCCTTGCGAAGTGCGTCGATCATCGCGCCGCGAACCCGCCGCTCGGCGAACGTCTCGAACTTGATCCCGCGTTCCTCGTCGAAGCGGTTCGCGGCGTCGATGAGCCCGATGACGCCATCCTGGACCAGGTCGCCGATGTCGATGGAGTGGGGCATGGATGCCGCCATGCGGCGCGCGAGCGCCTCGACGAAGGGCAGACCGGTAACGACACGCTGACTCGGGCTGGGTGCGGGGAGCGACATCGATTTCTCCTTCAAGGGCTGGCCCGGCAGGGCCGCACGCCCCGCCCTCATCGCAACCCCGGTACCAAGCCCTGCCGCAGAACCGCCGGTTCTGCGCGGCCCGTCCCGTGGAATCCTGTAACTGCTTGTACAACGGCGGCTTAAGGCGTGAACGCCGGTGTAGAAGCACGCAGCCGCGGCAACGACCGGTGCCGCCGGATCGTCAAGATTGCGACAACCCGGCCGTTTTGAGAGCCAACTAATTGACACCCTTGACCGACAGAATTGTCAGTGGATTACAGAATTGTGATCGCGCGAGCGCCCACGCCCGTCCAGCAGGAGCGCCAGAGTCGTGAAGTGTAAGACGGCTTCAGGACGGGCGAGGGGGGAAGGCTCTCAGGTCTCGAGCAGCGTGTCGGCAGCCTGCTCGCGGATCGCTCGCGCGGTTCTCATCGCTTCCAGGACGCTGGTGACGATCTGGGCCGCCCGCCGACGTTCGGCGTCGGACGGCGCCTTCGATTCGAGCAGCTCGGCGTGGGCCAGGATGGTGCCGAGCTGGTTGTTCAGCCGGTGAAACAGGGACCGCAGGTCGGATTCGGGCATTGGCAGGTGCGGCCGTCCCGAAACCTCCGTGCAGACGACCGCCGTCATTCTACGCCTGCTGGTCTTCCTGCGTCACCGGCCGATGGGTCGCGGCGTGCTGCTGCGGCGTACGCCACAGCGTGTCCTCGAAGATGCGGACCGCGCCGCCGGCCGTGCGGATGTACTGCACCTTGCCCGCAGCCATCCAGTTGTAGATGGTCCGACGGCTCACGCCGACCGACTCGCACGCCTGAGTGATGGAAATGGCTCGACGCTCCAACGTTGTGACCTCCAGACGCTAGGGGTATCGGAAAGTCCCCGCGCGCACTGTAGTGATCTGCCCTGCACGATCCGCCGCCCCGTCGCTTGACGGCGGGAGACGATGTCGTCAAAATACCGACGCCCTCGCAAATGTCTGATGGACCGGTACATCTGCTCCTCGTCGAAGACGAGGCGCCGCTCAGGGCCGCCATCGCGGAACGTCTCTCGGATGGAGGCTACCTCGTCGTTCAGGCCGAGTCGGGGGAACAGGCGCTCGAGGCCCTGAACGATTTCGCCTTCGACGTCGTCGTCACGGACCTGCGCCTGCCGGGGGTCGACGGCACCCGCGTCGTCGAAGCGGCCATCGAGCGCTATCCCGAAATCATCGCCATCGTGGTCACCGGATACGGGACCGTGCGCGATGCGGTCGAGGTCATCAAGCGCGGGGCGACGGACTTCGTCACCAAGCCGTTCCAGTTCGACGAGCTGCGGCACGCGCTCGAGGCCGCCCTCGAGGCCCGGCGCCTGCGATCGGAGAACGCGTGGCTGCGCGAGCAGCTCGAGCGCCGGTACAGCTTCGAGAGCATCATCGGCCGCAGCCGCGCGATGCAGGATCTGTTTCAGACCCTCGAGACCGTCGCGCGGACCGCGAGCACGATCCTGATCACCGGCGAGACCGGCACGGGCAAGGAGCTCGTCGCCCGCGCCATCCACCAGGCGAGTCCCCGCAGGGCGCACCGCTTCGTCGCCATCAACTGCAGCGCCATTCCCGAGAACCTGCTCGAAGCCGAGCTCTTCGGCCACGTGCGCGGCGCGTTCACCGGTGCGGTGGGCTCGCGGCAGGGGCGGCTCGAACAGGCCAACCGCGGCACGCTCTTCCTCGACGAGGTCGGGACCATGGGGATGCCGCTGCAGATGAAGCTGCTGCGGGTGCTGCAGGAACGCGAGTTCGAGCGCGTCGGCGATTCACAGACCATCAAGGTCGACGTGCGCGTGATCGCTGCCACCAACGCGGATCTCGCGAAGCTGGTGGCGGACGGTGCGTTCCGCGAGGACCTCTACTACCGCCTCAACGTGATCCCGGTGAAGCTTCCGCCGCTTCGCGAGCGGCGTGAGGACATCCCGCCGCTGGTGCAGCATTTCGTGCAGAAGTTCTGCACCGAGCTCCAGCGGCCGGCAATGACCGTGTCGCAGTCGGCGATGCGCTGCCTGATGCAGTACGCGTGGCCGGGCAACGTGCGCCAGCTCGAGAACGCGATGGAACGTGCCGTGGCGCTGTCGGGGCAGCGATCGCAGGTCGAGGCCGCCGACCTGCCGGCGGACATCCAGCAGGCGGACGAGGGCGCCGAGACCCTGCCCGGCCTGGCCTTGCCGGACGATGGACTCGATTTCGAACAGTTCATCGCGCGGATCGAGCGCGAGGTGATCCGGCGCGCGCTCGAGCGGACCGGCGGCAACAAGGCGGCTGCCGCGCAGGTCCTCAATTTGAAACGGACCACACTCGTCGAGAAGCTGAAACGCCTGGAAGGGCACGCCTGATGCCACCGCGCCACGCATACTGGACGATTCTCCTGGGGACCGCCCCGACGGCGTTCCGCGCGCGGTATCGGGACGAACTGCTGCCGACCTTCGAACGGCTGCGGCAGAAGCAGCCCGACGCCGTGCTTCGGTGGTTCGAGCGAGGCCGGCTCTGGAACTCACCGGAGGAGGCGCGAGGGGGGGAGCGCCGTGGCGGCGACGAGCATCGCCGCGGTCCCGATTGGCGGCCGGGCGGCGAGCATCGCGATCCCAGAACGCGGTTCAAGGACGACAAGAAGAAGAAGGATCGCCGGGACCCGCGCGGGACGGGCCGTTCACGCGAGCGTGAACGCGCGGCTGGCGGGCCGCATGAGGAGCGCCGGTCCGCACGCCCGCCGCGCCACCCCGCTCGCGATCGCCTGCGCGAGCCGCGCGATCGGCGCGGCCCGCAGAAGCGGGACGAGCGGCCGCGCCGCGACCTGCGCGACCGGCCGCCCCGGGAAGCCGAGCGGAACAGGCCGCGCGACGCGCGAGACACGCGGCCGCAGGACCGACGTCCGGCGTGGCGCGAGGAGAAGGCTGGACGGGAGAAGGGGAACGTCCGCGGGCGGGACACTGCATTCCCGCGCGATCGACGAGATCGCCCGGCCGACGTCAAGTCCGACGCGCCGCCGCCGCGCGACGACACTCCGCGCGAGGAGCGTGCCCGCAAGGGCGGCACGCGGCTCGTGCGCAAGGTACGCCGGTGATACTGCACCTGGTCCTCTTCACGCCGCGTGCCGATCTCCCGCCGGACGAGCGCGCTGCGCTGATGTCGGCGCTCGAGCGTGCGATACGCACGATCCCCTCGGTGCGGAACTGCCGCGTCGGCCGTCGGCTTCGCACCGGCGCCGGCTACGAACAGGGCGAGCCTCAGGATTTCCAGTACTGCGGTCTGATTGAGTTCGACGATCGCGCCGGTCTCGAGGCCTACCTGGTGCACCCGGCGCATGCAGAGCTCGGCCGTCTGTTCTACGAGACGAGTGCGAGCACGCTCGTGCACGATTTCGAGCTGGTGCCCGGCACTGCCGCGGCCACGCTCACCGTGTAAGGGTCGGAATTCGACCCTGTAATCCTTCCCCCCGTATCGCTCCGCATCACCCCCGCCCACGCGGATCGGGCGAGTTTCCGCCTGAATGGCGTGCATGGCGGACACCGGCAGGACGGCACACGACTTGATCCCTCCGCCGGCAGCTCCCCGCTGCGGCACGACCGTCGTGGGGTGCTCCTGTGCCCTCCGTGACACGTCCGGGCGTGCGCTGAAAGGAGCACGCCATGGCGGCTCGACGGAGTGGGTGGGGGTCTGTCTGCTCGCTGCTGGCTGGCGCGATTCTCCTCGGCGGCCACGTGGATGCCGCCGCGCACGAGTGGCTGCCGCTCGCGTCGGCGATGGCGGAATACGTCGCGCTGACCGAGGCGCCGCCCCAGCCCGTGCAGGCCGTGCGGCCGGAGGTACGCGAACTCGAGCGCACGGCCGGCGATCGTCCGAAGTCGCTCGTGCCGCTGTACGTCTCGTTCGCCGCGCTGCAGGCGTTCGATCTGCACTCGACGCACGCGGCGCTCGATCGCGGGTACACCGAAGCCAATCCGGTGATCGCGCCGTTCGTGCGCAATCGCGGCGCGGCGCTGGCCTTCAAAGCCGCGACGACGGGCGCGACGATCTTCGCGGTCGAACGGCTGTGGAGGAAGCAGCATCGCGTGGCCGCGGTCGTCACGATGGTGGCGGCCAACGCGGCGTACGCGCTGATCGTGTCGCACAACTACCGGAAGGCCGGGCGCTGACGCGTCCGGCACGCCACTACGGGATCGGCTGCGCCTGGTCGGCCTCGACGCGGTTGCGGCCGCCGGCCTTGGCCCGATAGAGGTTCGCATCGGCGCGCGCGAGGGCGGCGGCGGGATCCTCGTCGCCCGACAGTTCCGACACGCCGGCCGACACGGTGATGCGGCCGGCGTCGGCGATGTCGAGGTTCTGCACGTTCTCGCGCACGCGCTCGGCGAAGATGCGCGCTCCGGTCAGGCCGACGTCGGGCAGCAGCACCAGGAACTCCTCGCCACCCCACCGCATCGCCAGATCCGATCCGCGCTGCGAGGAGGAGAGGATCTCGGAAATGCCGCGCAGCACGCGGTCGCCGACGGCGTGCCCCGCCTGGTCGTTGATGTTCTTGAAGCGATCGATGTCGAAGAGCACGAGGCTGAGCGGCGAGCCGGTGCGCCGCGCGCGCGCGACCTCGCGCGCGAGCGCCTCTTCGCCGCCGCGCCGGTTGGCGAGTCCGGTGACCGGATCGGTGAGCGCCAGCCGGGACAGCGCGGTGAAGCGCTCCTGGATGTCGGCGCGCTCGCGGCTCAGATCGATCTCCAGGGCCAGCCGGTGTCCGATCTCGGCGAGCGCGTCGAGCGCGCGGGCGTCGAACGCGAGCGGCTCGGCGTCGAACAGGCAGAGCGCGCCGTCCACGTGCCCCCCGACCGACATCACGGGGACGCCTGCATAGCCGCGCATGGTGCCCGCCGGCGGGAACTCGGCCTGCGCGAACAGCGGGTGCTGCTGGACGTCCGGCACGACCAGCGGCTCGCGCCCTTCCAGCACCTGCCGGAAGAAGGTCCAGGTACGCGGTGAGGGCATGCCGCGGCGCCGCGGGCTGCGCGGCTGGTTCACGTACAGTCGGAACCACTCGCGCTCGCCGACGGTGATCGTGACGGCGACCAGCGCGACGGCGAAGCGCCGCGCGACGTCCGCGGCATAGCGGTCGATCGTCTCGGCCACCCAGCGTTCCGTCGGCAGGTCCGGGCCCGCGTCGGCCTCCGGCAACCGCAGCGCCGGCAACGCGCGGCTCAGCGTCTCGGCCGCCACCTCCTCGGTGGCATCCGCGGCCAGCAGCTCGCGCACGCCCAGACGTTCCTTCAGGTTCCACGCCGCGCCGCTCAATTCCTTCGAGCTCGACACGACGACGACGGGAGGACTGGTGGGTCCCGCGAGACGACGGAGATCGGCGAGCAGGGCGAAGCCGTCGAGGCGTGGCAGCGAGAGGTTCGCGATGACCAGAACCGGCAGGCGGCGCCGGCGCAGCATCGCCTTCGCCTCGTCGCCGTTGCGCGTGACGAGGACCTCGATGCCGGCCTGCTCCACGATCTCCCGCAGCATGGCCGCCCGGCGGGGATCCGGGTCGGCGATGAGCACGTAGGCGCCGGGCGGAGTCGACTCCCGGGCGGGAGTGGAGGTGGACTGCGGAGGCACGGGAGTTCTCAGCGCCAGGTTCGGGCCGTGAACAGGGGCGTTGGGCTGCAGGAAACGGGGTGAGTATACAACCCGCTCATGGGTTCCGCGATGCAAACGGCCTGACATCGGGGAAGTTTCGTGTCGCGGCCGATACCCCGGGTGCGGCTGCCGACACAACGGGGCGATCGTTCCGGCGGCGCCGCGGCTGAGCAACGTCGGGAAATGACACGACAAAAGTCTGGCAGCAGGCAGACTCGTATCGTTTTGGATTCCCACAGGTATTGTTCTTGACACATTTCGGCCGATAGATGAGCATGGCTCGTCCCTTGCCTCAGCTGTAGGGAGCCTCGCCGCTTCCACGTCGCCGCGTTGCACACTGCTTCGCCGGCCCGACTGTAAGTGACGGGGCGGAGCACTATCAGGCGGCTGAAGAAATCCTCAAAAAATGGCCGGAAATCGAGGTGTTTGCGTCGCGAGTCCCGTCATGGTCCTCGCCCTGGTCACGCTCGGAGCCGCGTTGCACACTGCGTGCGGATCGACCGACACGCCGGCGGCTGCCGGCACGGCCGTCCCGCAGTACAACCCGGATACGGGACGCCTGGAACGTATCACCTTTGATAGAGACCGCGACGGACGGCCCGATGCGTGGCTGTTCATGAACGGCACGATCGTCGAGCGCGCGGAGCTGGACGACAACCACGACGGCGACGTCGACCGCTGGGAGTACTACGACACCGCCGCCACACAGACGACCACCGAGGGGGGGCTGCCGCGCGGCACGCTGCTGCGCGCCGAGCAGTCGACGCGCTTCGACGGCGTCGTCTCACGCCGCGAGCGCTACGAGAACGGTGTGCTCGTCGCCGTGGAGGAAGACACGTCCGGCGATGGCCGCCCCGACAAGTGGGAGACCTGGGTCGACGGGTCCCTGCGCAGCATCGCGCTCGACACGTCGGGGACGGGGAAACCCGACCGGCAGATCGAGTACGCCGCGGACGGCGCGCCACGGTTGCTGGTCGATCGCGACGGCGACGGCACCTTCGAACCGGATTCCGCGCCGTGAACGCGCGCAATCCGCATGAACCAGACAAATCGAGCATGCTGAGCCATCCTTCGCCTGCGCGGCCCCTCCGCCCCTCGCCATTCGGGTCCACCGTGGTGTGGGTCGGCGGACCGGCCGCCGAACGAACCGATGTCGAACAGGTGCTCGGGGGGCTGAATCTCACGCCCCGCTGGGCGACGTCGCTGCCGCAGGTCCTCACGGAGCTGCGGGACCATCCGGCCGCGCTCTGCCTGCTGGACTGCACGCGCAGCGGGGAGGTCCTGCGGATGGCGCGCAGCATCCGCATCGAGCGGCCGCGCGCGGTGCTCATCGGCGTGGTCGACCCGCAGCGCCCCGAGACCTCCCTGGAGGCGTTCCGCGCCGGCGTGTTCGACATCCTGCCGTGGCCGCTGGTGCCGTGGGAGCTGGCCGCGGTGATCTCGAACGCGCACGATCTGCTGGTGCTGGCGCGCGACGAAGACAGCGAGGATCGGGCACACGTCGCGCCGTACGGCATCTTCGGCAGCTCGCCCGCGATGCGGAAGATCATCGAGGTGCTGCCGCGCATCGCGCCGAGCCGCTGCCCCGTGCTGCTCTACGGCGAGCGCGGCACCGGACGCGAGATGCTGGCGCGTGCGATCCACGGACATGCCCGGCGCCCGGACGCGGCGTTCATCGCCATCGACTGCGCGAACGCCTCGCCCCAGGATCTCGAGCACGAGCTGTTCGGCGTCGTCTCGCAGCGCCGCGTGGACGGCCACGAAGAGCGCCGCTCGATGGAGCGCATCAGCCGGCACTCGCGCCTGTTCGAGGCGGCCGGCGGGACCCTCTTCCTGCAGAACGTCGCCGAGATGCCGACGCGCGTGCAGGCGAAGCTGCACCGGGTCCTGCGTGATCGCGAAGCGGTGCTGACCACCGATCGGGCCCGCATCGAGCTCGACATCCGGCCGATTGCGGCCGTGGAGCCCGGCTTCGAGCAGGCCGTCGAGGAGGGGCGCCTCCGGCGCGACCTCTACGACCGCCTGTCCCTGATCCGGATCGAGCTGCCGCCGCTGCGCCAGCGCCGTGAGGACATCCCGTTCCTGGCGAATCACTTCCTGAAGGACATCTGCCGGAGCAACGGGTCGCCGCTGAAGACCCTGACCCGTTCGGCGACCACGCTCCTGGCGGCCCTGCCGTGGCGGGGCAACGCGCCCGAGCTGCGGGCGCTGCTCGAGCGGCTGGTGCTGCTCACGCCCCACGGCTCGATCCGGCTGGAGGACGTGCTGGCGCAGGTCCGGCTGGATGGCAGCGAGGTTACCGCGGTCGGCGGCACGACGCTCCGGGAAGCCCGCCTGCGGTTCGAGCGGGAGTACATCGCCGCCGTCGTCCGCCAGCACCATGGGCGGATGGGCGAAGCCGCCCAGGCCCTCGGGATCCAGCGGACCAACCTCTACCGCAAGCTCCGGCAGCTCAGCGTCTCGCGGATCGGGCGTAGTGCGGGTGTATCACGCCGGAGACAAAAAGACGGGCTCGATACATGAAACGTGCAGGAACCGCCGGGATCCGCCCGGCGGTCACTTGACGAGCTTTACCCCTGCAAGCGACGATGGGATTCCCAATACCGGCCGGTTCCCCGGCAGAAGGACGTAAGGTTATGCGCACACTCAAGGCAGGCGTCGCGGTGGCGATCGTCGGCAGCATGCTGATGGGTCCGCTGGCTGCAGCGGGCCGCCAGAACGGGGTCATCAGCGGCTCGGCGCGTGCCGAGGTCAAGGAGCCCTACACCGACTACATCGTCCGCGCGCGCGACGTGCAGGCGAACCAGATCGTGCAGCACACGACGCTCGACGCGAACGCCGATTTCGCGATCAACAGTCTGAATCCGGGTACTTACCTGGTCGAGCTCGTGAAGAAGGCTGCGCCGAACGGCCAGGGCGGCAAGGTCATCTGCACGGCCGGCCCGTTCACGCTGCAGGAGAGCACGTCCCAGATCAACGAGCTGATGATCGAGCGCGGCGCCAACATCCAGTGCCGTCGCCCCGTCGCGGCCTGGTGGCTGCTCGGCGCGGCCGCGGCGGCCGGCGTCGGCGCGGGCATCGCGGCCGGCGGCACCTCCAGCCCGTCGAACTAGGCGCAAGACCGGGAGGGCGCAACCTGCGCCCTCCCGGAGATTCAATACGACACCTTCGGTCTGCACGTCCCGGTCGCGCCCCATGGCGGCGTGACGGGTCCCGGTCGATTTCGACCCCCTCACATCCGCAAGAAGTTTTCCGTGACTCGATCGATCGCCGCGCTGGCGTTCTCGTTCTGTCTGTGCTGGATCGTACCGGCTGCAGGGCAGGACCTGCCGTCTGATCCCTCGGAGGCCGCCCGTTTCCGCCTGGGCCCGATTCGCTTCACGCCGCACCTGGCCATTACGGAGGTCGGCGTCGACACGAACGTCTTCAACGACGCGGGCGAGGGGAGACGTGATACCACGGCCACGTTCGGCCCCGGCGTCGACTACTGGCTCCGGTTCGGACGCGCGCGCGTGAGTGCCAGGAGCAACGTGACCTACACGTGGTTCCGGGAATTCGCCAACCAGCGCTCGTTCAACAACGAGCACGACGTGCGCATCGACGTGCCGATGGCGCGCATCACGCCGTTCGTCGATGGTGCGTACCGGCGGGGACGCGTGCGTCCGGGCTTCGAAATCGACACGCGCGCCTTCCGGATGGAATCGAGCGCCGGCGGCGGCATCGACGTCGCGCTGACCGGGAAGACGACGCTCCGCGTCGAGGCGCACGAACGGCGCCACCGCTTCAGCGAGGACGAGTTCTTCCTCGGCGAGAGCCTGCAGGAGCGGCTCAATCGCTCCATCACGGCGATCGGACTCTCGTGGCGGCAGGCCCTGACGCCGCTGACGACCTTCGTGGTCCAGGCCGAGCACGAGGACCAGGAATTCGAGTTCGACCACATCCGCGACTCCACCGGCGTGCGCGTGATGCCCGGATTCGAGCTCGACCCGTTCGCGCTGATTGCCGGAAAGGTCTTCGTGGGTTTCCGGACCTTCGAGACCACCGACCCGGCCGTGCCCGATTTCACCGGGCTCGTGGCCGACGTCGAGGCCAATTACCGGCTCCGCTCAACCCGTTTCGACGTCGGCCTCGTCCGCGACGTCCAGTACTCCGCCGAGGTGCTCGAGCCGTATTACGTGATGACGGACCTGCGCCTGCGGGTCACGCAGAAGATCACCCTCCGCTGGGACGTGGTGGGCAACATCGGGCGCTACTGGCTCGCCTACCGATCGCTGGATCTCGACGCCGGCGAAGAGATCCCCCGCACGGATCGCGGCCGTCGGCTGGGCGGCGGCATCGGGTACACGTTCGGCCGCAGCCTGCGGGTCGGCGTCGACGTGGACCACTACCAGCGGTCCTCGCCGGTTTTCGGCCGCGGCTACGAGGGCCTGCGCATCGGCGGCTCGTTCACATACGGACTGCAACAGCAATGAGACGACTCCTTCTGATCGGACTGCTCTCCCTGGCGTTCGGCGCCACCCTTCCGGCCCGGCAGCACGAGTACGTGGTCGGCGCGAAGGACGTCCTGACCGTCACCGTGTACGACCACACCGATCTGTCCGGCACGTACAAGATCGAGGCCGACGGGTCGTTCGCCTTTCCGTTGATCGGCCGGGTCAAGGCCGCCGGCCACAGCCTGCGCGAGATCTCCGACGACATCCGTGCCCGGCTGGCCGACGGCTATCTGCGGAACCCGCAGGTGACGGTGTCCGTCGAGAGCTACCAGAGCCAGCGGATCTTCGTCCTCGGCGAGGTGCGCTCTCCGGGCGCCTACCCGCTGACCGGCGACATGACGGTCATCGAGGCGCTCACGCGCGCCGGGTCCGTGACGGCGGCCGCCGCCGACGAGGTCCTCATCGTCCGGCCGAGGGATGGATCGAACGCCGCCGGTCCCCGCGCCGAGACCGACGACGACGCCGAGGTGATCCGGGTCAACGTGCGCGAGCTGCAGGCGGGCGAACTGTCGCAGAACGTCGCGCTCCGGGACGGCGACACCCTCGTCGTGCCGAAGGCGCGGGCCGTCTACGTGTTCGGCCAGGTGCGCGCGCCGGGCGCCTATCCGGTGGAGAAGGGCACCACGGTGCTGCAGGCGCTGTCACTGGCCGGGGGCGTCACCGACCGCGGATCGACGAGCCGGCTCGTGATCGTCAGGGCGGTGGACGGAGAGCGGAAGGAACTGAAGGCGAAGCTCACGGACACGGTGGAGCCTGGTGACACCCTGATCGTGAAGGAGCGCTTCTTCTGAGGCCGCTCGCAGGTAACCAGGCTGGCAGCATCGAGTGTCCGAACGTTTCAGGTGAACGTCATGAACAGTGAGTCGCCAACCCGCGGGCCGGTGTCGGTGCGGATCAACCCGCACGACGACGAGAAGCATCTGACCGACTACCTCCGCGTCATCTACAAGCGTCGGTGGGTCGCCATCCCGACGTTCCTGATCGTGCTGGTCGTCGGCGTCATCAACACGTATCGGGAAACGCCGCTCTACGAGGCCCGGGCGCAGATCCTGATCGAAAAGGACGCCAACCGCATCGGCGGGCTGAACGACCTCTTTGCAACCCAGGACGGCTGGTACAACGACGAGTTCTACCAGACGCAGTACCGGATCCTGCAGAGCCGCAGCCTGGCC
>CAYUPN010000045.1:0-22861 GCA_964446605.1 uncultured Bifidobacteriaceae bacterium
AGAAGCAGGCGGCCATGACAGACGACCGGCCCATCGATTACTACGAAGTCCTGCAGATCAGCCCCAACGCGGAGCCCGACACCATCCATCGGGTCTACCGGCTCCTCGCCCAGCGGTTTCATCCCGACAATGCCGAAACCGGTGACGCCGACCGGTTTCGCCAGATCAGCGAGGCGTACGCCGCGCTCAGCAGCCCCGAAAGGCGCGCGCAATACGACGTGCAGCACGCACGGATTCGCGGCGAGCGGATGCGCGTCGTGAACGAGGGCTCGAAGGCCCGGACCGAGTTCGAGATCGAGCAGATGGTCCGGCTCACCGTGCTCGAAGCGCTGTACGCGCAGCGCCGCACGAACCCGAACAAGCCCGGCATCTTCGACCTCGACCTCGAGCAGCTCACCGGCACGTCACGCGAGCATCTCGAGTTCACGTTCTGGTACCTGATCTCGCGCAACCTCGCGCGGCGCGGCGATTCGTCCCAGCTGGTCATCACCGCCGATGGCGTCGATTACCTCGAGCGGAACTACGAGGCCAACCTGATGCGCCGCAGGCTCCGCGAGGTCAACGAGCCAGTCTGACGCGTCGCCTCCGACCTGATCCGACCTGATCCGACCCGATCCGACCTGATCCGACCTGATCCGACCTGATCCGACCTGATCCGACCTGATCCGACCTGATCAGACCTGATCCGACCCGAGTCCGGCATGCTCCTCGCAGTCCGCATGTACCGAGGAGCTTCCCGATGGGACGTACACGAGCGGCCGACCAGGCGACCGGGGATGTGTGGCCGATTACGCTGACGGTGACGGTGACCTGGCTGCTGCTGAACCGTCTGTTCGCCGAGATGCTGGCGAGGCTGGAGTTCGATTTCGCCAGACCTGTCGTCGGGCCGCTGGCCTGAGCCTGGGCCACGAGGAACAGCAAAGAAGGAAGGAAGAAGGGTGTGCGCGCGGGGCGGGTGTCCCACCCCGCGCGCGGAAACGGTCCGGGTTTGCGGGATTATTCGGGCTGGACCGACGTTCGCCCGCAGTCGTCACACCGCAGGTAGATCACCGGGTAGGATTCCGACCGGCCGATGACGCGTGCGCCCGCAACCCCGCAGCGGGGACACACGATCGCGGATGAACTGTTTCGCTTGGCCATTCGACACTCCTCAGTACTTGGATGCCGGTGGGAAGTACTTGGATGCCGGGGAGCGCGGCTCGATACACGGCACAGACGGCAGACATCGCTGACATCCCGGACAGTCACGTCCGCGGAGGGCCGGGCTGGCCGCCCGCCTTACTGACGCATGAGCTCGTAGAACGCGCCATCGCCGGCCGCAATGAGTTGCCCGCCGGGCCCGACGATCAGCATGCGTCCCGCATTCAGGGCGCCGGTTGCGCAGTCGACGTCGATGAGCGCAACCTCCCCGTCCGACGGCAGTCCCAATGTCCCGGGCGCTACGCCGTACACGTCGGCGAAGGCGTCTGCCGCGAGCCACCGACGGGCGTACGTCGGCTCCGCACAGGTCCGATCGCCGAACCGCGCGTTGCCGGCCCCGAACTCCACCGTCGCACCCACCTCGCCTTCATCGTCCGGCGTGCCCGCGACGATGCGGGTGACGGACCAGGAGCCGAGGTGCGCGCCGTTGCCGGCGCCGTTCGATCCGCAGGCGCCCATTCCGCAAGCGGAGGAGCCGCCCATGGCGAGCAGGAGCACCGTGGCGCGCATGCGGGTCATGTGCGGGGATATCTTACCCTTTCCGGCCGCGCTTCGGGTTCCCGGCGACTCGGCACGCTGACGGCGGGGCGGATTTCCAGCCCCGGATGGCGTCCTCCGCACGGCGCGAGGCAGGAGGCGGCCATGCGCGAGACGCTTCGGCGACGAGGCCTGCCGCGAGTAGGATTGCACGCGTGCCGACGCTCGCTCCCCCTGTCCGGTGCGACTGGCTGGCGTGCCCCGGCTGCCGCGGCCGGCTGCTGGAGAAGCACCGGGTTCTGGCGTGCACGCGGTGCAGCCGGCGGTGGCCGCAGGTGGCGGAGCACGTCGATCTGCGCCCGAACGGGCATGCCGAAATCAGGGACGGCGACTGGGACCGCCGGCTGCGGGTGTCGTCGCACTACTACGACGAGTTGCTGAACGACCCGCCCCACGCGGCCGCGGCGTTCACCAGCGATCTCGCGCCGCTCAGCGGGGAGCTCGCCCTCTGCCGCGGACGCGTGCTCGACATCGGCGGCGGCAACGGGCTGGTTCGCGAGTACCTGCCGGAGGGGGTCGAGTACGTGTCCGTCGATCCCGACGTCTCGTGGCTCGACGCGCGCTGGGACCGGCTGGTGACGGCGTTCCCCTGTCTGCGGCAGCCGCTGGCCTTCATCCGCGGGCAGGGGGAAGCGCTCCCCTGCGCGGACGGCAGCTTCGACGCGGCGCTCGCGCTGTTCAGCCTCAATCACGCCGCGAGCCCCGCGCGGGTCGTCGCCGAAGCGGCGCGCGTGCTGCGCCCCGGGGCTCCCTTTGTCGTCGTGCTCGAGGATGTCGAACCGGGAGTTGGCGACATCGCGTCAGGTTCCTACGTGGACTGGCGCGGACGGCGCGGCTGGAAGCTTGCGACGGCGAAGCTGCGCGCGCAGGTCGCGGGCTGGCCGCACGAGCCCGATCACGTGCCGATACGGGAGCGGGACTTCCGGCGCTGGGTCCGCGGCCGCTTCGGCGTGGAGCATCGCACGTGGCGAGGGTCGTATCTGGCGTTCCTGCTGCGGAAGCTCGGCCGACAGACCTGATCCGACCTGATCAGACCTGATCCGACCTGATCCGACCTGATCAGACCCGACACCACTTGCATCCGCTCCCCGTTCGCTGTATCTAAGCGCACGCGGTCCGCATCGACCCGGCTGACCGTCAGAGGTGGCGACATGCCGACCGTCTCCACGGCACGGGTGCCTGTGCCGCCGTCCGTCGAGGAGCCGCCACTTCCCTGCTGGTGCGACGGCGGCGACTACGCCGTCGCGTTTCGCACCCAGCGCTTCGGACTGCTCCGCTGCCGTCGATGCGGGTGCTTCCAGGTGAGTCCTCCCGCGATCCGCCAGAGCGCGGCGAGCGGCGCGTTCTACAGCGCGTACTACGACGGCGACGTGTCTCACCCGGACGCGACGCACCCATCCGGATCGAATCGTCTCAGCCGTTTCTGGCGCGTCGTCGAACGCGTGCCCGAGCTGCGCGGCGCCGGGCAGACCGTGCTCGACATCGGGTGCGGCGACGGACAGCTCTGCGCGGAGCTCGTCGCGCACGGCTGGCCGGCGGTGATCGGCATCGACGTCGCGCGCGCACGGGTCGCGCGCGCGGCGGCGCGCTGTCCGTCGGCGCGTTTCTGCTGCGGCACGCTGGAATCGACGGACGTCCCTCGTCAGAGTGTCGACCTGATCATCATGGACAACGTCGTCGAGCACCTGCCGGAGCCGTTGTCCTTCGTCAGGAACCTGCGCCCCTGGCTGAGGCCGGGTGGCCGGATCGTGCTCATCACACCGAACATGGACTCCGGCAACTTCCGGCTGCTGGGCCCGCGCTGGACGCCGGAGCTCGCGCCGCACGTGCACCTGTTCCTCTTCACGCCGCGCAGCCTGGCGCTCCTGCTCGATCGCGCCGGCCTCGCCGTGGACGCGACCGGCGTGTTTCCGGTGAACAGCCGCTACTGGCGCACGTCCGTGTCGTGTCTGACCCGCGGGCGCCTGCGGGAAGCGGGCTGGCGCGCCATGCAGGGAGCGGGCGAGCTGTACGGGCGGGTCATCGGCGACGGTGCCATGGTGTACGCGGTCGCCCGCGCCGGCGCCTGACACAACGAGCCGCCTTCAAGCCTTCGATCGGGTTGCCACCTGAACCGATCGTGTAGACTACGGCCCCAAGATGCCGGAGTCGCGGGGCGGATCGGCACCTCCCGACGTCGCGATCGTCGTTGCGGTGTACAACGAGATTGCCACGATCGAAGGCAAGCTGCGCGAGCTGTCGGCGCTCGGACGCGGGCGCGTCGCCATCGAGTGCATTGTCGTCGACGGCGGATCCTCCGACGGCACGGACGCCGTGATTCTCGCCCACGCGCAACGCGACGCCCGCTTCACGGCGCTCCTCACGCCGCGCGCGAACAAGATCGCACAACTGAACGAGGCGCTCGCGCGCGTGCGCGCTCCCTGGGTGCTCGTCACCGACGCCGACGCGCGCATGCCCCCGGACACGCTCGATGCGTTGCTGGCGGCGGCGCGCGACCCGAACGTCGGCGTGGTGGGCACGCCGGTCGTGCCCAGCCGTCCGCATGCGCTCGACGGCTGGCACTGGCGGCTCTCCAACTGGATTCGCCGCGTCGAACGGCGCACCGGCGGTGCCACCGGACTCGCCGTGGCGCCCTGCTATCTGTTCCGCCGCGATCTGATCGACGCCTTCCCCGCCGACGTCGTCGCCGACGATGTGTACGTGGTGTGCAGGGCGGCGGAACAGGGTGCGCGGACCACGCTGGCGGGATCGGAGGTCGTCGAGCTGCGTGCGGCGGCGGATCTGTACGGCTGGTACCGGCACAAGGTCCGCCGCACGCTCGGGTATCTGCGCGAGGTGCTCCGGGTCGCGCCGGCGCTGCGGACCATGGCGGGGCCCATGCGGGCCGTGCTGCTCTGGCGCCTGCTGGCGCTGACCGTGGCGCCGTCCATGGGCCTCGTCGTTTCGGTGACCGCAGCGTATCTCACCGGGATTCCGCTGCTGGCCGCCGCCGTGCTGCTGCTGGCCGCCGGCGCCGGCCGGTCACTCGACAAGGAACGACGGCCTCCCGTGCTGGCGGCCGTCGCCCTGCCCGCCTGGACCTTCGTCATCATGCTGACCGCGCTCATCCTGTATCCCTTCGTACGCCTGACGGCGACCTATGACCGCGCGCGATTGCGCGTCAGCGATGTGGGGGCTTTGACATGAAATATGCGGCGCGCCTGGCGGCGCACTATTTGAAGCACCGGTTCCGCACGCTGCACGCGTTCGAAGTGCAGGCCGTCCTGCTCAACGCCTGCAACCTGAAATGCGCCTATTGCCGCTGCCCGGAGATGCGCACGGCGCTGATGACCACGGACCAGTGGATCGAGACCGTGCGGAACCTGGCGCGCGCCGGCACGCTCCGCATCAAGTTCCAGGGAGGCGAGCCGACTCTGCGGAAGGACTTCCGGACGATCACCGCAGCGGCCCAGGAGGCCGGGCTCGTGACTGCCGTCGTCACCAACGGCACCATCATCGCGGAGAAGCCGGAGACGATCGACCACGTGCACGAAGTGGTCGTGAGCCTGGACGGGCTGAGCGAGGAGCGGCACGACCGCTATCGGGGCCGCGGCTCGCACGCGGCGGCGATGCGCGCGCTCGAGGTGGCGGCCGCACTGGGACGGCGCGTCTACATCAACATGGTCGTGCACCGCGACACGCTGGTCGAACTGGAGCCGATGCTGGAGTTCTGCGAGGCTCGCGGCTACGGGCTCCACGCGCAGGCCGTGATGTTCGGGCACGAGTATCAGGACAGCACCGCCTCGGATCTCCGCCTGACCGAGGACGAGGAGCGGACGATGTACCGGCAGCTGGCGGCGTGGAAGCGCGCCGGGCGTCCGCTGATGTTCAGCGCCTGGGCCTACGACCGCACCGCGGGCTGGCCCGACTTCACCGTGCTGACCGTGGCGAGCGAGGAGCCGTCTCCCTGCATGGCCGGGCGGTACTACATCCACATCGACGCCAACGGCGACGTGCATCCCTGCGGGATGCACATCGGCCCCTTCGCCGCGAAGAACCTCGTGCACGACGGCTTCGAGCCCGCGCTCATGCACGCCAGGCACCATCACTGCGGCGACTGCAGTCTGGCGTATCTCAACGAGCGGAAGGCCGTGTTCGGCATGCGGCCGGCGGCGTTGCTGGAGGTCGTGCGGCGAGGATAGCGAAGCTTGCAGCTGGCAGCTGGCGGCAGGCAGTCCTTGCCCGTGCGAGGCGCTCAGCGCGCCGGCTCGAACAGCTCGAGCGGGTTTCCGTCCGGATCTTCGACCTGAACCTGGCGGCCGCCGGGGCCGGTTTCCATCTCGTTGCGAAACGGCACGCCAGCGGTCTTCAACTCGGCGATCAACGCCGGCAGGTCCGTCACCCTCAGCACCACGCGATTCCACCCGCCCGGTTCCTGCTGCCGGCCGTCGGGCATCGGCCGCGAGCCCGATGCGCCCGGGCCGCTGAGCAGGATCGACACGTCGCCGAGCGCGACGTTGGCGAACGCGGGCAGCTGCTGGTGTCGGAGGGTGAAGCCGAGGCGCTGCGTGTAGAACGCGACCGCGCGCGCGACGTCGCGCACCTGATAGCGGATGCCGTGCACGCCGACGACGAAGGTGTGGGCGGCGGCCTTGTCGGATGTTTCGCTCGGCCTCATCGATAAGACTCCTCTACCCGGCGATCGGGGTTGATTGCGATTCCCATCTCTATCACGCTCTGGCCACGAACACAGGTCAGCCGCGACGCTCAGCGTGATCGCAGCCAGACGCCCCAGATTGGCATCCTGTGAGTCGAGCCTCCCGGTTCCCTGATCACGACATGCGACTCGAGCTGCAATGCGTTGCCGTTGGTGTCCGGCTTCCGCTTCACCTCGTAGTCGGTCGAGATCGCGACAACGCCCGTCGTGGCCAGGGGCTGCAGCTCGTCAGGCTCTGACACCCCGTTGTGGTTCGTGTCCCGCCAGAGCAGCAGATGCGACCAGATGGGATCGCGCGCATCGGTCCGCCCGTCCGGGACACCACCGCCGCCCGGGAGCGAATCCGGACTCTCGCTGCTTTGCAGGGACTCGAATCCGTTCGCTCCCCTGACCACTTCGCCGTTGAACTCGAAGACCGGAGTGTAGCTGCCCCACAGTTCGGTGCCGTCATCGATCCGGCCGTTGCCGTTGCGGTCGCAGGCCAGCCACGCGTCCACGCGGCCATCCTCCGCCACCCGGGTCCAGGCGACCTGTTCCGCCTGGCCGTCGCCATCCAGATCGAACAGAACGCCGTCGTTCACGTTGGTCAGGTGGTAGCCATCCGCATCGGCGTCGATGAGCACGAACGTGACGTGATGGCAGGTCGACGTGACAACGTCCCACCACCCATTGGTCACGTCACACAGGGTCTCTTCAGATCCGCGCGCATTCTGCGCGTTGCCCATGATCGTCGTTGTACCGAGGCCCTGCAGAATGCCGTCGTGGGCGAACGCGATCACGGAACTCAGGACACAGGCCGCGAGCGACATGCGACGCATAGTTTCGACTCCTCGCCGAAAAGCACTCAGCATTCGACGGTTCAGCAATCCCCGGCCACGACCATAGAAGTAGCGGCGCACGCCTGGCAAGGGACCCTCGAGTGTCGATGTGCAACGCTGCTCGGTGACCCGGAGTCGAGGTGCGCTGCCCTGGCGCAGGAGATGTTGACCTTGCAAGAGGCGCAGCAGGCACGCCCGTCTCACCTGCGACGGATCGAGCACGAACTGCGTGCCGGCCCGCACGATTCGCAGCGGCTGCGGCAGGGGGTGCCCAGAATTTCCGGGCTGCTCCTGACAGGGCACATCTTCGAGGCGACGGCGGCCTGTGAGGCACAAACGACGGGCTTCGAGCCCGCGCCTCATTTCACGCCAGATCCCGGACGTCTGACACCGGATGACCTCTCCGGGGCACGCGTCATGTCGCGTGCATGCGCGCGCCGAACCCGACGCACAGGCCAGGCAGAATCACGACGGCCCTCTGAACTCGTCCGGTCGATCGACGACTGCGACGCGCCATCGTCCGAATCATGGGCTGGCGCCGCGGCCGCGGACCGCCCACCCGGCGGGGTCACTTGTCTCCGGCGGCGTGGTGACTATGCTGAGCGCGGCAAGGACTGGGAAGAACCAGATCGTGTTGCAACGGCTCTCACCGACCGTCGCTGTCGTGCTGCTGCTGTGCCTCGTGCCGGGCGCGGGATGGACCACTCCGCCTCCGGCGCCGCGTGTCTCCCCCGCCGCGGCGCCGGCAGACGAGGGGGATACGACTGTCTACGTTACCCGCACCGGCAAGAAGTACCACCGGGACGGCTGCCGCTCGCTCTCGCGCAGCCGGATCCCGATGAAGCTGTCAGAGGCCGCCAAACGATACGGGCGCTGTGCCGTCTGCCGGCCGCCGGTGCTGCGCAGTGATGACCGGGACCGCAACGACCCGCCGGAGCGCTCCGCACGGTGCGCGGCGACGACGAGGAAGGGGACGCAGTGCTCACGTCGGGCGACGCGGGGGGCGTACTGCTGGCAGCATGCCAGGTAAGTGGTGGTTGAGTGTCGTCGTCCTGCTCGTCCTAGCCGCCTGTGGCGGCGGTGAATCCGGCACGGCGCCGGGCGTCCCTTCGGTAGTTGTTCCCGGCGTCTCACCTGACCTCCTCTTCTGCGTCGAGGAGGCGAACCGCTATCGTGCGCTCGCCGGTGTCGCCCTGCTTGTTCGTTCGGAGGCCCTCGCGTCCTATGCCGCCCAAGCCGCTCAGGTCGACGGCACCGCACGGGAAGGCCATCGGCACTTCCGTCTGACGGCAGGCGGCGGCGGTCTGGTGCTTGCGGAGAACGAAATTCCGTGGTGGCCGCTCAGCACATACCGGACGGTTCGTGAGGTGATCCGGACCGGGTTTGCGTTCTTCTGGGGGGAAGGACCGTCGGGGGGCCACTATCGGAATCTGTTGGGACCGTATCGGGAGATTGGGTGTGGGGTGTATCAGGGGGATGGGTTGGTGACGGTGGTGGTGGCGTTTGGGTAGGTGGAGGCGGGACAGTCAAGTAGGCGAGGGGAAGGCAACGACGATGGCCCACGATCTGATGACTGAGTGCGAGCGGCGCACTCTCTACAAGCGAAGCGGCGAGAAGGTCTGGGACTGGAAGCCCGTTCGGGTTGCCGACCTTGATCCGACGATCTCGTCACACGACATTCGCTGCGCACATTGCCACGGGAGGGTTCAGCTTCATAGGCGGCAGGTCGAACATGGTCCGCAGGATCACGTCGAGCACCGTTCGCGCCAGGATTCGGAGGGCTGTCGCGCGGGTCACTATTTTCAGGGCAGCCATCGCATGTCTTCGAACCCTGTGCTGTAGGGTCTCGACAGGGTCGGACAACGTGGCGGGACCGAAGCCAGGCTCGTGGAGTCGCGCTGGCTCCTGACGCACCGTCGAAGCGATCTGTGCCTCGCAGAAACCGGCATGCGCGCTTCACACCGCGGTCATCTGGGCAACACAGGAATATTCGTTCGCTCGTCCCTCACGATTTCACTTGACAGGTTTCACGGCCTACCTTCGCCTCGATCCCGGCCTCCTGCGAGACTGCATTCAGCAGCCCCTCCCGTGTTCGCGACAGGCGTTGCTCCACCTGGATGACATCGACGTCATTCGGAACACCGATCGCCCAGCCTGCCATCACCTGACGGGTGCGCAAAGTGCCGTGCTATACAACGGAATGGCACCAGAGATCGCCAGGTTCTCTCGACTCTCCGATCACCAACTGCTCGCCGTTGTGACGCGCCTCGCAGGCCGTGAGCGGCAGGCGACCGCCGCCCTCATCGCCTCGCTGGCGGAGCTCGACGCCCGCAGGCTCTATCTCGGCGAAGGCTGCTCGTCGCTCTTCACCTACTGCACGCGCGTGCTCCATCTGTCCGAGCATGCCGCCTATCACCGCATCGAGGCGGCCCGGGCCGTGCGCCGGTTCCCGATCATCCTCGTGCGTCTCGAGGAGGGGGCCCTCACGCTGACCACCGTCCGCCTGCTGGCGCCACACCTGACGCCCGAGAACCACACTGCCCTGCTGGAAGCGGCACGACACAAGAGCAAGAGCGAGGTCGAACGGCTGGTCGCTGCGGTGCGTCCGCAGCCCGACGTGCGGGCGTCGGTCCGGAGGCTTCCTGCTCCCGCGCTGGCTCGCACTAACGCGCACGCCGCGTCCGCACCGCCCGCGGCGAGCGCGCCGAGCTTGCCGGCACCGGTTGCGTCGGCGCCCACACCGCCGTCGCCGCCGCCGTTGATGCAGCGCCCCGTCGTCAAGCCGCTCGCCCCAACCCGCTACAAGGTGCAGTTCACGCTGGACGACGAAGGCGTGGCGCTGCTGCGCCAGGCCCAGGCGCTCATGCGTCACCGCGTCCCGGATGGAGACATCGCCGCCATCGTCGCAGAGGGATTGAAGGTGCTCGTCGAGCGGCTGGAGAAGACGAAGACCGCCGCGACGCCCCGGCCGCGCACCGGCGCGCGCCCGTCCTCTCCGCGCTCACGCACGATTCCGGCGACAGTGCGGCGAGCGGTGTGGGCCCGCGATCAGGGGCGCTGTGCGTTCGTCGGCGCCCAGGGTCGTTGTGCCGAGACGGGCTGCCTGGAGTTCCACCACGTGCGTCCGTACGCGGCGGGTGGCTCGGCGGAGGTGGAGAACATCGAGCTGCGCTGCCGGGCGCACAACCAGTACGAGGCGGAGCTGGCGTTTGGCGGCGCCGACCTCCGCCCCTGCGGACGTTCACGCTCGTGGGCCACGCGTGAGGGCGTGAATGGATGGCCGTCCAACTCGGTCCAGACCGAGTTCTCCGTCGCGGCGTGCCGGCGGGACGATCCGCTGCACGCCGGCGGCCCGACGTGTCCAGGGGAGCCCCGGACGTTGCCGTACGCGCGGATCCCGTTTAGAATCGAATACTTGCGCTTCCCGCGCAGCGCCTTCCCAAGCGTCCCCATCGTCCAGAGGCCTAGGACGCGGCCCTTTCAAGGCCGAAACGCGGGTTCGAATCCCGCTGGGGACGCCATCCTGTCGGGGTCTATTCCGGAGACATAGATAACAGTTCATTCCGGAGACATGGGTAACAGTCTCGGGCCGAAGAGGTTCTCGATCGGCTCGAGGCCACAGGTCTCATCAACGGGCCGCAGCAGGTGACCGTTCCTGCACCACTACAGCCCAGCGACATTGCGTCGTCGAGGAGCGGCAGCCTGGGATCGTTCCGGCCACAGCAGGCAATCAGACTCAGCACCTTTCCGCGCCAACTCCGCCGGCCTCCAACACTCCCTTTCCTCCCCCACTCAACGAACCCGGCCGTTCCCGGTATGATCCCCCCGTGTCGACTGTCCAGCTGGCGCCCCTCGATATCGCCATCGTCGCCCTCTACCTCCTCGGGATCACCGCCCTCGGCCTCTACGTGAGCCGCGGCATCCGGACGAGCCGCGACTTCTTCCTGGCCGGCAAGTCGCTGCCCTGGTGGGTGGCCGGCATGTCCCTCGTCGTCTCCGACATCGGCGCGAAGGACATGATCGGCCTCGCCGGCGATGCCTACCGCTTCGGCATCGTCATGATGAACTTCGACTTCGTCGGCTGCACGTTCGCGGTCCTCATAGCGGCGTTCCTGTTCATGCCGCTCTTCTGGGACGCCGGCGTGACGACGATTCCGGAGTACCTGGGCCGTCGCTACAACATGACGGTCCGGACGTTTTTCGCCGTGATCTGGTCGCTGTTCATGGTCGGCACGGTGGCGACGATCCTCGTCAGCGCCGCGTCGATGTTCGAAGGGCTGCTCGGCTGGTCGTTCTGGCTCTCGGTCGGCCTGACCTCGGTGCTGGTCGGCATCTTCACGACCTCCGGCGGCCTGAAGGCGGTGGCCTTCACCGACGCGGTCTCATGCGTCGTCCTGATCGCCGGGGCGGCGCTGCTCTGCGGGATCGGCCTGTATCACGTCGGCGGGCCCGGGGCGATGATCGAGCGCGTGTCGGCGCTTCCCTGGACGGAGGAGCACTTCAAGCTGCTCCCGTCGGCCAGCCACGAGGCCTATCCGTGGCCGGCGGTGATCCTGGGGCTGGGGCTCGTGCTCGGTCCGGCCTACTGGGTCGGCAACCAGGCGATCGTGCAGCGGACGTTCGGCACGCGCACGCAGGCCGACGCGCGCGCGTCCTACGTGTTCGCGGCGGTGATCAAGCTGGTGTTCCCGGTGCTGCTCGTCCTGCCCGGCCTGCTGGCGCTGGCGCTGTATGCCGACCAGCTCGGAGCACCGCGTGAAGGGTGGGACGCCAACGCCGTGCTGCCGCTCATGATCGCGCAGCTGGTGCCGACCGGCGCGATGGGGCTGCTGATGGGCGCGTTCATCGCGGCCGTGATGGCGAACCTGGACTCCTACATCAACTCCGCGTCGACGCTCCTGGTCACGGACCTCTACCGCCCCTTCGTCCGGCCGCAGGCGTCCGACGAGGAATGCCTGAAGGTTGGGCGCTGGCTGGTGGTCATCCTGCTCGTGGTCGGCGCGCTGGTGAGCTACCAGGTGAAGGTGCGGTTCGGCTCGGTGTTCGAGGCGTTCCAGACCTTCCTGTCCTTCTTCCAGGGGGCGCTGTTCGCGCTGCTGCTGTTCGGCATGCTGACGCGGCGCGCGACGACGGCCGGCGGCGTCGCCGGCATGCTGGTGGGCGTCGGCACGGCGGCCGTCCTCAGCGCCACCGGGCAACTGTTCCTCTGGACCGCCTTCTGGTCGTTCGTCGCCGCGTCCGGGACGCTCCTGGTCGTGAGCGCGGTGACCACGCCGAAGTCCGAGGACGAGCTCCGCGGGCTCGTCTGCTGGGTGCGCTGATGCCAATCGAACCGGGAGCCCTCATCGTCATCCTGCTGTACGCGGCGGCGGTCTACGTCGTCCTCGTCGTGGCGCCGCGGCTGAGCCCGGAGCTGCGCAGGCCGGAACCCTGGTGGCGCAGCGTGCGGTTCTGGGGGACGTTCGTCGCGGTGACACAGATGATCGTGTACGCGCTGTTCAGCTGAGCCGATCGCGTCCGAGCCGTTTCCCGCGCGGCGGTGTCTCACTGGCCATGCGGAAGCCTCTCGTCTGGCAGCGCGCCGCCGTCTGTGCCTGCCTGTGGCTTGCGGCGTGCTCGGCCCGCGACCGCGTCAACGCGCGCTGCGAGTGGACCGGCGACACGGGCGCAGCGCTCGACCTTTCCCGCACGGACGACTGGCAGCACCTCGTCGCCGACGCGCAGCTTGCCGAAGACCTCGCCATCCGTTTCGACGATGCCGAAGAGGCGCGTGGGTACAGACACAACGTGGGCGCGAGGTGCCTCACGACGCTCGTCGCGACGATCCGCGACCGCCACGGCGTCACCGGCGCGGACATCCAGCGCGCCCGGGCGTACAGGGATCCGCGCTTCGATCGGGCCGTGCGTGCCTCGTTCCTGGCGCTGTTCGGCGGCGCGCTCTGGCTCGGGTGTCTCTGGACGTTCCGGCGGTACGTCCATGAGCCGCCGGTCGTGCGCGCGGGCGCCATGGCCTTCGTCGCCTTCGCGGCAAGTGCGCTGGCCGTGCCGCTCTCGAGCCTCTGGATCGCGACCTGGGAGATGGTCCGCGTCGGCAACGATCATCTGAGCGGAGCTCGCGCGGCCAGACTTCCGGAAGAGCCCATCGAGGCGGTCGCCATCACCGGCCTGCTCGTCGCCTTCGCCTGCGCGCTGCAGAGCCGGCGCCGGGCGCGCCGCTCCGGCGCGTGAATCATCATCTGGCACGCGATAGTGGCGTCAGCGGCCGCTCGTCCTGTTCCCCGGCAAGAACGTCGCGACAACGATAGCCAGTGACCGGGCGAAACCGCTGGCGTGTCGCAGCGGCCTCCTGCATCGTGACGGACCGCGCGACGTCGGCGCTCCGCGTTGTACGCCTGTGCTACGCTTCCAGCCCTCGGGGCAACGAGGACACAGGCCGGATGACGAGACGTGTGGCGGTAATCGGGGCGGGGTGGGCTGGAGCAGCCGCCGCCTGCGAGCTGGCCGACCACGGCGTCCACGTCGAAGTCTTCGAGGCCTCGCCCCTCGTCGGCGGCCACTCCCGCGCCGAGGTGCTCGACGGCGTGGTCTACGAGCCGAACGGGCCGCACATCTTCCACACCGACAACGACCGCGTGCACCAGCTGGTGCGCCGATTCGGCATGACGCGCCCGTTCGACTTCCGTCCGCGCACCCGGCTGGTCCTGGACGACGAGGAGCGCCTGTTGTCGTGGCCGCTGCGCCTCGACGAGCTGCGCGAACTGCGGCACTGGCCGGCCATCGCCCGCGAGCTCGATGCGCGGCCGCGGCAACCGGACCCGGCCAACTTCGAGACCTGGTGCATCTCGCTGTTCGGCGAGACGCTCTACCGCTGGTTCATCCACGGCTACACGGTGAAGCAATGGGGATGCGACCCGGCGTGCCTGTCCTCGCGGATCGCGCCGAAGCGCGTCGAGCTGCGCGAGAACGGCCGCTACGGCCTGTTTCGCGACCGCTGGCAGTACTTCCCGCCCGAGGGCGTGAACGGGATCATCGAGGCGATGCTCGACGGGATCCCCGTTCACACGAACGCCACGATGAGACTGGCCGACCTCGACACGGCGGATTTCACCGCGTTCGACCACGTGGTCGTCACGGCGCCGCTCGACGAGTTCGCCGGCTCCGAAGCCGGCGCCTCGCTCGCCTGGCGCGGCATCCGGGTCGTCGCGCGATTCTTTCCGACCGACACCCCCGACGGCACGCAGACGGCGGCGTACACGATCAACGAGCCGCGCGCCGACGTGCCCTACACGCGCACGGTCGAGACGAAGCACGCCTCCGGGCAGCGCGTGCACGGCACCGTCGTCTGCGAAGAGTATCCGGGCGCCGACGCCCGGCACTACCCGGTGCACACACCTGAAGGGACCCACGAGCGGACGAACGAGCGGCTCAAGGCGTTCATCCGCGAGGCCGCGCCGCGGCCGGTCAGCTTCTGCGGGCGCCTGGCCAACTATCGGTATCTGAACCAGGACGAGGCGATCCTCGACGGGCTCCGTGCCGCCGATGACATCCTCGCCGACTGAGCCCCGCACGTCCCGGCCCGATCGGCTCTGGGTGGTGCTGCCCGTGTACAACGAGGCGGCGAACCTCGAGCATGTCCTCCGCGAGTGGACGCCAGTGCTCACCGCGGCCGACCCCGACTTCGTGCTGCTCGTCGTCGACGACGGGTCGACGGATGAGACGCCGGAGATCCTGGCGCAGCTCGCGGCGGCGGATGCACGCGTCCGTGTCGTGCGGCAGGAGAACCGGGGGCATGGCGCGGCGTGTCTCGCCGGCTACGCGATCGCCACCGGTCCGGAATCGGATGCCGCGTTCGTGCTGCAGATCGATTCGGACGGACAGTGCGACCCGGACGACTTTCCGCGGCTCTGGGCGGCGCGCCACGTGCACGCGCAGCAGTTCGGAACGCGCCGCGCACGCCGCGACGGAACGGTGCGCGCGCTCAGCAGCCGGGTCTTCGGCCTGCTCGCGACCGCAGCCGCACGGCGGCGCATCCCCGACCCGAACGTGCCGTTCCGCCTGCTGCAGCGTGACGCGCTCGCGGCCGCGGTCGCCCGGCTGGACGAGAGTGGCGAGGTCGTGCTCGCCAACGCCGCGCTGACGGTCGCGTGCACTGAGGCGGGTCCCGTGCAATGGCAGAACATCGGCTTCCGCGAGCGCCACGCGGGCCGCTCGCACTACAGCGCCGGGCGCATGGCGCGGCTGCTCGCCGATTTCCTGCGCTGGCTGATCGCGGCTCCCGGACAAGACGGGCGGACTCGCCGCCGGCGCCTGGCCCTGCGGATGGCCGCGGCGCTGGCGTGGTGCGCGCTGGCCCTCGCCGCGGCGCGGCACGTCGCGATCAACATCGCCCACGAGGCCATCTGGTACGACGAGGCGATGCAGGTGCACACGTCGCTCGGCGTGAACGCGTTCGCGCCGCCGTTCACGCCGCGCGGCACGCTGCGCGACGTCGTCATCCGCAACGGCATCGACCAGCTCGATCCCGGCGGCTTCGGCGTCCTGCTGTACGGCTGGATTCGTGCGTTCGGGACGGATGTCGTGGCGATGCGCACGGTCAGCGCGCTGCTGGTGCTCGCGGGGCTTGCGGCCCTGGCGGCGCTGGCCGGCCGATGGATGCGCCACCCGCTGGCGCCGCCGGCAGCCGTGGGGCTGGCCCTGCTCGATCCGCTCGTGCGCGAGCACGCGCTCGAGATCCGGCCATACGCGCTGGAGTTGGCGTGCGTGTGGCTGGCGTTCTGGAGCGCCGACCGGCTGCTTGCCAGACCCGGTCTCTCACGCGGCGCGGTCCTCGGCGGGTTGCTCGTGCTCCTGCTCGGCTCACGCTACAGCGCGTTTCTCACCAGCGCCGCGCTGGCGGCCGCGACGCTCTGGCACCTGTGGCCGCTGCACGGCACGGGGCGCGCGCGACATCGGAACGCGGCCGTCGGCATGCTGGTACCGCCCGCGCTTGCCGTCGCGGCGATCGCGGGGGTCTCGGTCCCCGCGCTCATCCGGCGCGCCACGTGGAACGAGGGCGCGCTCGTCAGCTACCTCGACGCCTACACGGCTGCCGGACACGGCGTCCTGGAGCTCGTGACGAGGGCGCTGCAGCATCTGGTGCATCCCGCAGCACTCGGTCTGACGGTGGCGGCTCTGCTCGCGCTGCGTCCCGCGCGCCGGGGCGCGACGCACGATCCACGTGACGCAGCGTCGAGTCTCGTCCGGCACTCCGCGCTTCTCCTGTTGCTCCTGACCGTCGCGCTGTGGCCCTGGCATCCCTGGCATCCCGCCACGAAGTGGAGCCTCTATCTCCGTCTCGTCTCGATCGTCTGTGTCGTCCGGCTCGCGGCCGACCTGCTCCCGTTCGCCACGGCGCGGGCGGCCGGCAGGGTCGCAGCGGTCGCCGTCTCGCTTGCCGTCGCCGCCGGGGGCGCCGCGCTGGCGGCATCCCATCATCGGGGACGGACGGACGTCGCGTATCCCGCGCTCGTCTACCTCGACTCCGCGCTCGGCGGCGGCGATCGGGATGCCGTCGCGGTCGACGCCCACCCGACACCAGCCGTGCGATATCACTACGAGTACGGCGCGCTGCAAGGCCGTCCCGAGTACCCGCAGGCCTTTCAGCTCTGGGCCGGCGGCGGGATTGGTCTGGAGCAGATGTGCCGTGCGCGCTGGCTGATCTCGTTCGAGAGCCCGGAGGCGCTCGCGACGCGCTACCCGGCGCTGCGCTTCGAGCGCGATCCCGCCGCGCCTCACCTGCTGCGGGTCGTCCAGACGGAGTCGGCGTCGGCGGGCGCCTGCGGCGCGGCTTTCGAGGAGGCCGGAACGGCGCGCGGTTCCAGTGGTCCTGCAAGATAGCGGAAAAACGGCGCCCGCGCGTCCGCGAGGTACTGCCGCGCGAAGTCGAAGTACGGCGTGCGAATGCGCTGCTGGGTGAAGAGATCGTCCACGCGCGTCCGCGGCGTAATCGATACCAGATCTCCGCGCGCGTGCACGATTGCCGCGTGCAGCCGCAGCTGCGCGAGCGGGTACAGACCACCCACCAGCAGCACGGCGGCCAGCGCGGCCCGCCCCACCAGCGGCACGGCCCCGCGCGACAGCGCGCGCGCCGCGAGTACCTGCAGCGCGAAGAGAGCCGGAATCGAAACGCGCATCGCCCAGTCGTTGAAGTAGCCGTAGCTGACGAGCGGGACGAGCGCCAGCATGACGAGGGCCGCGCCGAAAAGACGGCCGCCGAAACGGTCCGCGCCTGAGAGTCGCCGCCGCGTCAGCCACGCGACCACCGCAATCGCCGCCGCGATCGGCAGCACCTCAATCGCGATCAGCCACGCCCAGTCCCGCGCGAACGGCAGCAGTCCCATCGTCCATGGCAGAAACTTCAGGCGCGCAATCTCGTGCGCCGCGGCCGGCGCCCGCAGGTCCGGCGTCAGCGGCGGGCCGGGCAGGCGCGCGGCGAAGTACAGCACCAGCGGCAACACCAGACCGGCTCCGGCCACGAGCGACACCGTGACCGGCTGCCGTTCCAGCCACCGCCGTGCGCCCGTGGCGCCGCGCAGCGCGAGAAAGATCGCCGCCAGGGCGGTCAGTCCGATCGTCGTGAACGGCGACCACAGCAGCCCCAGGCCGAGCGGGACGATGAGCGGAAACCCGCGCAGGCCCCGGCGCAACGCGTCGAGCACGAGCGCGGTCGTCAACCAGCCGCCGAGCGCCTGGTGCGGCGCGTACGCGATGAGCGTGATGTTGCCCGGCAGGACCGCCGTGCCGTGCCACCACTCGAGATCGAAGTTGCTCCACCAGGGGATGTCCCGGAGCCGGCTTCCCTCGAGCGACAGCGCGGCGCCGGGCAGATCGAGCCCGCTGAAGAGGACGAGCACGCCGAGCGCCGCCCACGGCGACGCGCGACCGGTCCGGATCATCCACAGCCACGTCAGGACGAGGCCGAGGACCGTCCACAGAAACAGCGCGCCGTTGGCCGCGCGCCAGCCGAGCCACTTCCCCGCGACGGCGGCGGGCAGGTAATAGGCGATGTAGTAGACCAGTCCCAGCTGATCGCCCGACGCATCGAGCCGGTACGCGACCGGCCAGGGCTGCACGACCAGATCCGCGAGGATGGCGGTGTGCTTCAGCCAGTCCCACGTCTGCACGCCGACGCCGCCGGCGCCGTTCAGCGCGGCAACTGCCACCAGCACGGCGACGCCGCCCACCCGCCACACGAATACTCGCAACCCTGGCGTGCTTGCGGCCTCGCAGCCTGCGTCTGCGCGCCCGAGTGCACGCGCGGCCATCCACGCCGACCAGACCACGGCGACCGCGCACAGCCACGACACAGGCGCCCGCAGCCAGCCGATCGCGAACAACGCCGCGGGTCCTCCAAGGAACGCCAGCGTCGCGAAGGCAAGCGGGTCGGGCCGGCGTACCTGCCGCACGCGCGGGCGCACCGCCCCTGCGCGCTCTCCCGAAGCGTCGTCCATGCGAACCTGCACCCGTTCCTCGGCTCCCCTGCCGGCGCGATCGGTTGCACCCCGCTGCCGGCGCCACTATCATGCCGCGAGTTTGCGACTGGTAGCTGTCACCCGCTTTCCAAGCCGCACGCTGTCGTTCGGCGGCGCAATCGTTCGCGTGGAGTTCACGCCGGGCCGGGCGGCCCGGATCGTCAGGTTCCTCTTCGATCGCGTCCCGTCGGCGCGCGGCCGGACCGGCGCCGCGACGCTGCGGCTGGCCGAGGAGGCCGGCCGGTTCGCCGTCTCGCTCGATGGCGACGTCCGGTGCGAGGATGCGATGCCCGGCGCCGCGGCGAGCTGGCTGCTGCACCTGACGTGCCGGCAGCTGGCCGAAGCACATACGCGGGGGCTCCTGCTGCACGCGGCAGCGGTGCGATCGCACGGGAGGGCGCTTGTGCTCGCAGGCGCCAGCGGCTCGGGCAAGACCACGCTGACGGCGTACCTGACGGAACACGGTTTCGGCCATCTGACGGACGAGCTCGTGCACGTCCCGGCATCGGCGTCGCGCGTCGACGGCTTGGCGGTGCCCCTGAAGCTGAAGCCGGGAGGCCTGGCGGCCCTGGACGGCCGACTGCCGGCGAATTCACCCCGGCTGCTCCCCGGACGGGATGACACGCTGCTCCGGTCGCGCGCGGCGCGCCGTGGGCCCCGGGAATGTCCGGTCGCGGCGCTGCTGTTCCCGCGGTTCCGCCGCGGCGCGGCATTCGGATTGAAGCCGATCACGCCGGGGCGGGCAGGGCTGCGGCTGATGGCCGGCGTGCTCAACGCGGAGGGGCTGCCCGATCACGGCTTTTCACAGGTGGCGCGCCTGGCTGCACAGGCACCCGCGTACGAGCTGACCTGGGGCAGCCTCGATCAGATCGACGCGAATCTCGGCCGGCTTCGCGCGCTCGCGCGCGGCAGGCGCATCAACCCCGATCGAGACGACACATGAGCACCGAGACGAGCGATCCGACCCTCGAACTCGACGCCTCGTCGGACGGCTCCGCCCGCAGCCTGACGATGACGGCGTACCGGACCACCCCCTCCGGACCTCCGATCGTGCCGGCCACGAAGCTGCGCACGTGGATGGACGCAACCGACGAACGGTTCGCCTACCGGTGCCTGCCGCTGCTCATCGCCAACCAGGCGGGCTGGTTCATTCTCAACGAGCACGCGTTCGAGGCCATCTGGGACGGCACGGCGGCACTCTCGGCCATACGCATCCGGTCCGTCGGTCCGCTCGGGCCGACGCGCGCGGTGAGCCACTTCGGGTCGGGCGTGCTGACGTTCCACATCCCGTACGTCTTCAGGACGCCCCCGGGGTACAACCTGCTCGTGCGCGGCCCGGCGAACTGGCCGAAGGACGGCATTCAGGCCCTCGAGGGGCTCGTCGAGACCGACTGGGCGGCGGCAACGTTCACGATGAACTGGAAGTTCACCCGCGCGCGCCGCTGGGTCCGCTTCGAGGCGGGCGAGCCGATCTGCCTGGTGGTGCCGCAGCGCCGCGGCGAGCTGGAAACCTTCGACCCCGCGGTCCGCGACCTCGCGGAGAATCCCGACCTGGAAGCGGCTCACCGGGCCTGGTCGGCGAGCCGGTCCCGGTTTCTCGCCGGGCTCCGGACCCGCGAGCCCGAGGCGGTCGCGATCAAGTGGCAGAAGGACTACTTCCAGGGGCGGGCGCCCGACGGCACGCGCGCCGCCGGTCAGCACCAGACGGTCCTGAAGCTGAAGCCGTTCACGACGGCGACGCCACCGGGCGCCGCCACGACGACAGGAGATGTGCCGGTGACGACACACCCGGTTCCCAGGCAGAAGCCCGACTATCGGCTCGAACGTCTGGGTGCGGAGGTCCTCCTCTACCATCCCACCCGGACCCAGGCGATCTACCTCAACGAGACCGCGTCGATCGTCTGGGCGCTCTGCAATGGCGTCCGGACAACGGCCGATATTGCCGGCCTTCTGAAGGACGCATTCCCCGACGATGCGGCGCGGATCGACTCGCAGGTCGAGTCCATCCTGCGGCGATTCGTCGAACAGGACGTGATCGAGCTCAACTGACGCACCTGCTCGAGGCAGGTGTGGACGGCTGTCCGCCTCAACGGCTAAGATGGCTGCGCTTCAAGGAGGTCCTGCTTGGCGCGTAAGAAAGACGAGACGACCGGGAACGTGGGCCAGATCGGCCGGCGCAAGTTGATCGCCGCGCTCGGTCTCGGCGCGGGCGGGGCGGCGCTGCTGCCCCGGTCCTGGAAGAAGCCGATCGCCGATATGGTCGAGGTGCCGCTGCACGCGCAGGCGTCCCCGCCCCCGTCGCCGCCACAGGGGCCGCCGCCTATCGGGGTCTAGTCGACCCCGGAGCGCCTCCGGCGGCTCCGCCCCACGCAAGCTGGACAGGCCTGGCAGCCAACCAACGGCTGCCAGGTTCCTGTCGCGTCACGCGTCCGTCCGTTCAGAGCCCCACCGTCCTGCCGGGATGAGCCGTGCCGCGAGGCGGCGACCAAACCAGTACAGCAGCCGTCCCGGATGGCGGCTCCAGCGGACGTGCGCCAGCGGTCTTCCCGCCGGCACCCCGTAGTACGCCCGCAGCCACCATTCCGGCGGAGCGAGCAGGACGCGCAGCGTCCGCCGGCGCGACCGTCCGCCGGTAATCACCGCACCCGGCAGCACGAGCCCGCGCCCGGCATCGGCCGGAACCCTGACACCGGCCAGTGGACGCAGCCCGGCGAGCGATTCCGGCAGCGGCGTCACGTAGTGCATCAGCGCCAGCGCATTCACGACCCGCGGGCGGCGGCGTCGCAGGGCATCCCAGTCGATCTCCCCCGCATATCGCGTCGCGTACCCGACGAAATCCGCGATCTTGATCAGCCGGATCGGATCGCCCGGCCCGAGTGCGTGCGCGCACAGGTGCGTGAGCATGTCCTCGTGGCCGAACGCGCGGAGACGCCGGCCGTTCACCCTGAACTCACGCGTCGGGCCGATCCGGCCGTCGAGCCGCAGCCGCGCCGGCTCGGTCCCGCTCAGCGCATCGCGGTGAATCTCGACGTTGACGACGATGCCCTGCCGCTCGCGGGTGGCGATCGGCAGATGGTGGTGGAAGCGGCGCGCGCGGTCCTCGTGGACCGACGGCGCATGGAAGCCCACGCTCCGGAGCACGTCCTGCGCCCGCGGCGCCTCGGCTGGCGCAACCAGGATGTCGAGGTCCCCCATCGGCCGCAGATCGGGCCTGGGATAGAGGATGTGCGCGAGGGCGGCCCCCTTGAGTACGACGTGCACGATGCCGGCGGCATCCAGCGCGTCGACGATCTCGCCCAGCGCTTCGGCCTGCTCTCGGCCGTACGCGCGGCGCCGCAGCACGACCGGCGCCAGCTGCCGCCACGCGGCCGCGGACATGTCGAGGCCGGCGGCGTGGGCGTACTCCCAGACGAGCGGCGTGAGCCCGTGATACTCGGCGGCGTGCGGCAGGCCGCTCCAGTCCGCGACGCGCGCCGCGGCGTGCGCGACGCGCGTCCGATCCTCCTCGTCCAGCGTCGAGCGCGCGCACGCGCGCAGGAAGCTCGTCAGCGCGTCGTCCATCTCGCCGGCCGCCGGCCCGGGCACCCGCCGTGCACGCGTGGACTAGCCCTTCACGTGCGCCGCGAAGAAGTCCAGCGTGCGCTTCCAGGCGAGCTTCGCCGCCGCCTCGTCGTACCGCGGCGTGGTGTCGTTGTGGAAGCCGTGCTGCGTGCCCGGATAGACGTGCGCCTCGTACCGGACACCGGCCTCCTTGAGCTTCGGCTCGTACTCCTTCCAGCCTGCGTTCACGCGCTCGTCGTTCTCGGCGAACTGGAGCAGCAGCGCCGCCTTGATCGTCCCGACGTCCTCGAGCGGCGCCGGCCCGCCGTAGAACGGCACTCCGGCGCGGAGCTCCGGAACGCGCGTGGCCAGCATGTTGACGATCGCCCCGCCGTAGCAGAAGCCGACCGCGCCGAGGCGTCCGTTCGACTCCGGATGGGACAGGAGGAACCGCGCGGCGGCGACGAAATCCTCGCGGGACTTGCTCTGGTCGAGCGTGCGGAACAGCTCGCGCGCCTTGTCCTCCTCGCCGGGATACCCGCCGGCCGGAAAGAGCGCGT
>CAYUPN010000045.1:22961-31850 GCA_964446605.1 uncultured Bifidobacteriaceae bacterium
AGCTCGCGCGCCTTGTCCTCCTCGCCGGGATACCCGCCGGCCGGAAAGAGCGCGTCGGGTGCGAACGCCAGATAGCCTTCCAATCCGAAGCGGCGCGTCACGTCCTCGATGTGCGGGTTGAGCCCGCGGTTCTCGTGGACGACGAGGATCGCCGGCAACCGTCCCGACGCATTGGCCGGCCGCACCAGATAGCCGCGCATCGTCCCGTGTCCCTGCGGGGACGGGTACTCGACGAACTCCGTCTTCAGGCGCGGATCGTCCGCCTTGACCTGCTGCGCCTCGGCGAACTTCGGGTTCAGCGCGTCGAGCATCATCGCCGCCGTCATCCCGCCGACGGCGTACTTCCGCGCCTTGTCGAGAAAGCCACGCCGATCGATGTGCCCGTGGACGTACGCGTCGAACAGAATCAGGACCTCGGGATCGAAGTCCGCGGCAGTCTTCCGCTGCATGGCATCCTCCTGCGCGGCCGGCGGCCGCGCGGCTCGTCCGCGCTCCCGGTCAGCGTCCCGCAACCGGAGCGGGCCCGGCAGGCAGCATGTTGCGGATGGCCGTGATGCGCCATTGGCCATCCTGCTGCACGGCGACGATCGTCGCGCGCATCGGCGGCCGCCCGCTGCCGGTGATCGTGTAGACGCCGTCCGCGATTGCCACGCCCGGCGCGATGACCCGGACGGCGTCCACCTCAATACGACGGACCCCCCGGGTTCGTTCAGAGGACGCCAGGGCCCCGGGCACGAGTGCCGCGCGGCCGCGCCGCCACTCGCCGCTCGAGACGAGCTGGTCGGCATCTTCGGTGAAGAGCGCTTCGAGCGCGGCGGGATCCCGGGCCTCGCGCGCCTCGACGTAGCGGGCCACCAAGGCCCGGACGGCGGCCTCGTCTCCTTCCGCCCCCCGCAGCGGCGCCACCCCGGCCGACACCGACAGAACCATCAGGGCCGCGAGTACCCGCATCGCATCCTCCTGAGGGCGGGATGGTACTCGATGTCCGGAACGACCCATCGCGTATCATCCGTGATACGGTGATTGGTATCGGTGCCCTGCTGCTCCCCGGCGTATCGACCGATAGCCCGAGTCCACGATGCCGGAGATCCGCGAGCAGCCGCCCCTCCCGTTCGACCCGCCGGTCCGACTGGCGTCCCCACCGCCACGCCACGACGACGAGCGCGAAGTGCCTCCCGACCGGTTCACCGCGTTGCTGTTCGAAGAGCTTGCGCGCCGCATCAGCGTCGTGAAGCAGTAACGCGATCCGGCCCGATCACCCCGGCAATTCGATTTCGAATCTCGCGCCGCCTTCGGGGGCGTTCGATGCCGTCACGCGTCCGCCGTGCCGCTCGACGATCGCTTTGACGATCGACAGACCGAGACCGGACCCGGAATCTCCGGCGGCCCGTGCCGCGTCCGCCTTGTAGAACCGGTCGAAGACGAGCGGCAGATGATCGGGCCTGATGCCGGAGCCCGAATCCTGCACGCGCAACCGGACGAATCCGTCGTCGCGCGACGCGTTGACGTGAACCGTTCCGCCATCCGGCGTATGGCGCACGGCGTTGGCCACCAGGTTCTGCAGCGCCTGTTCGAGGCGCCGCTCGTCCCCCTGCACCTGCTCCGCTCCCGGCTCGATGGCCGTCTCGATGCTGATCCCCCGCGAGGCGGTCGACATCTCGTGGCGCTCCAGCAGCCGGGCGAACAGCGGCTTCAGCGGCACCGTGCGCAGCTCGAGCGGCGAGCCGCCGCCTTCGAGCCGCGCGAGGTCGAGCAGATCGCCCACGATCGCCTCCAGCCGCAGCGTCTCTTCGGTGACGATGCGCAGGTAGCGCTCGCGCGCGGCCGGATCGGCCGAGAGCGCCGGCATCGCGAGCGTTTCCAGGTAGCCGCGCATGGCGGTGAGGGGCGTCATCAGCTCGTGCGAGACGTCCGCCAGCAGCTGGCGGCGCAGGCGGTCGGCCTCGGCGAGCTCGCGAAGGCGCGCCTCGAGCTCCACCGCCATGCGGTTGAACGCGCGTGCCAGCTCGGCGATCTCGTCGCCGCCTTCCTCCGGCGCGCGCGCCGACACGTCGCCGCGTCCGAGCGCTGCGGCGGCGCGCTCCAGCGATCGCAGGCGCCGCCGTGCCGGCGTCAGCACGAAGAACACGATCCCGAGAATGCCGACGACGAGCAGCAGACTGCCGGCGCCGAGGAGCGCCGGGCCATACGTGCGGAGCGCGGCTTCGAGCGGCCCGCCGACCCGCACGACGCCAACGGCGGCGACGACCTCACCGTCGACACGCACGACGGGAAAGCGGAACCGGCCGCGCATCCGGCGCCGTCCCGGGTCGGCCGCGGCGCGCACGGAGCGGCCCGCGGCCGCGGCCAGCTGCCCGGGCGGCTCGAACCGGCGGTTCGTCGCGACGCGGCCATCCGCGAAGACCACGAAGACGTCGTGTGGCAGCCGCCCGAACGTCTCGCGCAGCCACGCGTCCGGGTCGGTCGCCGGGTCTGCCTCCAGCGCGGCGCCGAGATCGGCCGCCACGAGGCGGGCGATGGCGACCGGCGGCCGCGACAGCAGTGCGCGGTCGGACTGCCCGACGACCCAGATCACGAGCGCCGCCTGCGCGACCAGCAGCAGGACGATGAGCCCCAGCGTGCCGAGCGCGACGCGCCAGTAGAGCGTCCGGTGCCAGGCCCGCTCAGACATCGGCAGCCTTGTAGCCCGTGCCCCACACGGTGAGCAACCAGTCGGGGTTCGCCGGATCGCGCTCGATCTTGCGGCGGAGGCGTTTGATGAGGGTGTCCACGCTGCGCTCCGTCACGTGCGTGTCTCCCTTCCACACACGCGTGATGAGCGCTTCACGGCTGAAGACGATGCCCGGATGCGACGCCAGCAGGTACAGCAGGTCGAACTCGCGTGCGGTCAGCTCGATGTCGCGGCCGTCGATGGACGCGCTGCGGCGCGCCGGATCGACGACGACGGGTCCCAGACGCACCGGCGGCAGGTCGGTCATCTCCCGCGGTTCGGCGGGGCGCGTCCGGCGCAGGAGCGCCCGGGCCCGCGCGACCAGCTCGCGGACGCCGAAGGGCTTCGTCAGGTAGTCGTCGGCCCCGCTGTCGAGCCCGAGCACCTTGTCCGACTCCTCGCGCCGCGCCGTCAGCAGCAGCACCGGTGTGTCGCGGTTGGGCCCCTCGCGCCGCATGGCCCTGAGCACGGTGAGCCCGTCCAGCGCGGGCAGCATGATGTCCAGCACCACCAGGTCGTAGCGCTCACCGCGGAGTCGGGCCAGCGCGCGCTCGCCATCCGCGACGTCGTCGACGGTCCAACCCTCCAGGCCGAGATGCAGCCGGACGAGCTCGCGGATGTGCGCCTCGTCCTCGGCGACCAGCACGCGACGGTGTTGCTCCTCCTGCTCCATGCTCCCGTGTCCCGATCCGGCGGCGGCCGGAAAGTCCCCGTTGCCGGGGGATTTTCCCGGCGGCTCGGGCTCAGTCTAGCCAAATGCCGCCCGCCCTGGCGGGCTGCCATCGTTTTTTCACGAGTTCGCCACGGTTCTGCCAAAGCCGTTGCGTCCAATGGAGTAAAGGGCCCGGCGAGATGGAGCCCGGCACGTCGGCCCCGATCGAGGCCGGGAGAGGCCGCGCGCTGGAGCGCGCGTTGCAGGGAGACAGCAAATGAGACGTGGAGCCATTCTCACGACAGGCGGTGCGCTGGTGCTGGCCGGCGTGCTCGCATGGCCGGCTGCCGGTCAGCCGGCGCCCTCGGACGCCGGCCGGCAGACGCACGGCCTGCAGAACGGCAAGGAACGGCGCGGCCCTCAGCGCATGCGCGGTCAGCGCGGGATGCGCGGTCAGCGTGGCCTGCGCGGCGCGCCTCGCCTGGGGGTTGCCGGCATTCCCCTGCGGCAGCTCGATCTGACGGATGAGCAGCGGCAGCAGGTGCGCGGCATCGTCGAGGCGCGGCGCGCCGACTTCCAGGCGGTCGGGCAGCGGCTGCGGACCGCGGCGCGCGCCCAGCACGAGGCCGTGACGCGCGTGCCCGTCGACGAGAACGAGGTGCGCGCCCGCGCGAACGAGCTCGCCACGGCGCAGGCGGACATGGCGGTCCTGCGCGCCCGGGTGCACGAGCAGGTTTATCAGGTCCTGACGCCCGAGCAGCAGACGAAGCTCCAGTCCCTTCGCGCCGAGCGCGAGAAGCGGCGCGCCGAGCGTGCCGAGCGGATGAAGCAGCGGCGCGAGCAGCGGCGGCAGCAGAGAGCTCCGCAGCAGCAGTAGGCGCAATGGGATCGGAACAACGAGTCGGGTCGCAACAGTGAACACGAGGCATGCGGCTGGTGGGAACGCCAGCCGCATGACGGAAACATGACACGCAAACGGTGGACAGTCCTGCTGGTGGTCGCAATCCTCGCTGTGGCGGGCACGGCGTACTTCCGCCTCCGCGCGAGCGACGAAGGCCCGATGCTCCAGACCGCCGTCGTCACGCGGGGCGACCTCGTCGAGCTCGTCGAAGCCACCGGCACGCTGTCCCCCGTCGACACGGTGGAGATCGGCGCTCAGGTGACAGGACGCATCGAGAGCCTTCACGCGGACTTCAACGACCGCGTCGCCGCCGGGCAGATCCTCGCGCGGCTCGAGCCCGAGTCGCTGCAGGCGCAGGTCGACCAGGCCGCTGCGACGGTGCAGCGCCTCGAAGCGGAGGTCAACCGCGCGGAAGTGACGCTCCAGGACGCCGAGACGAAGCTGGCCCGCGCCGAGACGCTCGCCGCGCAGCAGCTGATCTCCCAGGCCGATCTGGACGCCGCGCGCTCGACGCGTGACGCCGCCCGGGCGGCGCTCGTCTCGGCCCGCGCCCAGGTGGTGCAGGCGGAAGCGTCGCTGAAGCAGGCGCGCGTCAATCTCGGACACACGATCATCCGCTCGCCGACGTCGGGGATCGTGCTCAGCCGGAACGTCGAGGTCGGGCAGACCGTGACCTCGGGTCTGCAGACGCCGACCCTGTTCGTGATCGCCCGCGACCTCGAACGCATGGAAGTGCAGGCGAACGTCGACGAGAGCGACATCGGACGCGTGCAGGCCGGGCAGCCGGTGACCTTCACCGTCGACGCTTACGGCAACCGCACCTTCACCGGCCGCGTGTCCGCCGTCCGGCTGCAGCCCGTCGTCGAACAGAACGTCGTCACCTACACGACGATCATCGACGTCGAGAACCCGGAGCTGCTGCTGAAGCCAGGCATGACGGCCACGGTACGCATCGAGACCGGACGCGCCGAGGACGCGCTGGTCGTTCCGTCGGCGGCCCTGCGCTTCCGGCCGACGCCCGAGCTGCTCCAGACGATGGGCGGAGCCGGCGCGGTGTCGGCGCCGCAGCGACAGTCCGCGCGGGGTGCGACGGACCCGGATGCGCCGACCGTGATCTGGACCGTCGACAACGGGCTGCTGCGCCCGGTTCGCGTCCGGACGGACGTCTCGGATGGCGCGACCACGGCGATCCGGTCGGCGGAGCTCGCCGAGGGCGCGGAGGTCGTGACCGGCGTTCTTCCCGGCACCACGCTGACGAGCAACCGCTCGTCCGGCGGCTCGCCGCTCGTTCCGACGCGGCCGCGGCGGTCGTCCGGCGGGAGCACGGGGCGCACCCGGTGAGCGAGGCCGCCATGACCACCTTCCAGCGCCGCACCACGATCGCCGCCGTGCTCTCCACGGCCTTCGAAGCGCTGCGCCGCAACGCCATGCGGTCGTCGCTCACCGCGCTCGGCATCATCATCGGCGTCGGGTCGGTGATCGTCATGATGGCGCTCGGCGACGGCGCGCGCGCCTCGATCGAGTCGAGCATCCGGAGCGCCGGCACGAACCTGATCACCGTGATCCCCGGCTCCGCCGTCGTCGGCGGCGCACGCCTGGGTCAGGGCGCGGTGACGACGCTCGCCGCCGACGACGCGGAGGCCATCCGGGAGCAGGTGCCGGGCGTGCTCGCCGTCTCGCCGAACGTCAACACCCGCGCGCAGGTGGTAGGCCCGGGCGGCAACTGGTCGACGTCCGTTCAGGGCACCAGCGAGGAGCTCCCGATCATCCGGTCCTGGACGGTCGAGACGGGCGAGTTCTTCACGGCCGCCGACGTCGACCGCGCCGCGCGCGTCGCCGTGCTCGGCGCCGTCGTCCGCGACGAGATCATCGGCACGGGCACGGACGCGGTCGGCGCGACCATCCGCATCAACAACCAGCCGTTCCGCGTCGTCGGCGTGCTCGCCCGCAAGGGCCAGGCCGCGATGGGACCCGACCAGGACGACGCGGTGGTCGTGCCGTACACGGCCGTGCAGCGGCGTCTGCTCGGCATCACGCACGTCAACTCGATCACCGTCTCGGCGGAGCACGAGTCGCAGATCGAGCCGGTGTCTGCCGGCATCACCTCGCTGCTGCGGCAGCGGCACCGACTCGCCGAGGGGGAGCCGGACGATTTCACCATCCGGACGATGCAGGAGATGACGACCGTCCTGACCTCGACGACGCAGACGATGAGCTATCTGCTGGCGGCGGTGGCGGCCGTGTCGCTGATCGTCGGCGGGATCGGTGTCACCAACATCATGCTCGTCTCGGTGACCGAGCGGACGAAGGAGATCGGGCTGCGGATGTCGCTCGGCGCGCGCCGGAGCGACGTGCTGCTGCAGTTCCTCGTCGAGGCCCTGACGCTCAGCATCGCGGGCGGACTGGCCGGAATTCTGCTCGGGGTCAGCGCGTCCTGGCTGATGACGGCGCTGCTGCAGTGGTCGACCGACGTCTCGCTGCGGGCGATCGTGATCTCGTTCGGGTGCGCCTTCGCAATCGGGGCGTTCTTCGGATGGGTGCCGGCGCGGCGGGCGGCGTCGCTCAACCCGATCGACGCGCTGCGGTACGAGTAGCAGGGAGGCACAGGGGGCACAGAGCACGCACAGAGACGCTCATACCGGACACTTCATACTCCTGTCATTCTCTGTGCGTCCTCTGCGCCCTCCGTGACCCGGGTGGGCCGGTTCGCCGTCGGTCACTTCGGCTGCAATCGCATCACGAACCCGCCGCGTGCCAGCATCGGCACGTTGAACCGATCCACCGGGCGCACCAGCGCAGCTTCCGATACCAGGTGACGCGGCGCGCCGCCGTCGCGCACCATCGTGAGCTCCCACTCCCCTTTCTCCAGAAACGACAGATCGATCGACGCGGTCGACGGCTCCGATGCGCCGCTGACCGCGCCGACCCACCAGGTCTCGCCGTGCCGCCGGGCGATGACGGCAAGACGTCCCGGCTCGCCGTCGAGCAGTCGCGTGTCGTCCCACGCGGCGGGCACCGTCTTCAGCAGATCAATTGCCGTTGGCGGCAGGTCGCCGTACGCCTCCGGTGAGTCCGGAAAGTGGACGATGCCTGATTCGAAGACGACCGGCAGCGCGAGCTCGTGCGCGTTTGTCGTCTCGTGCGGGTACTGCGCGTCGCTCAGCGTCACGGGTATGTAGTCCATGGGCCCGATGACATTGCGGGTGAACGGCAGGATGGTGTTGTGCCGGGCCGCCTCCTTCGCGAAGCGCTCCGAGTACTTGTACTGCTCCGCCCCGAGCACGGCCTCTACGCTCAGCAGGTGCGGACAGGTCCGCGACCAGCCGCGCGGCGTCGTCGCGCCGTGAAGCACGACCATCAGGCCGGCATCGGCGGCGTCGCGCAGCACGTCGTGGTACAGCGCCATCAGCGACGGCTTGTCGCTGTGCCAGAAGTCCACTTTCACACCGGCGATGCCCAGCTTCTTCAGACGCGCGAACTCGGCCCGGCGTGCCGCCGGCTCGAAGATCCGATCCCGCGGGCCCCACTCGGTGACGTCGTTGTGCGGCCCGCCCGAGTTGTACCAGAGGAACAGGCCGACGTTCTTCGCCTTCGCATGGGCGATGACGCGGTCGATCGCCCCGTCCGGCGCGAGGTGCCAGTTCGCATCGATGAGCGAGTACTCCCATCCCATCGTCGCGGCCAGGTCGATGAACTTCGTCAGCACCTCCTCCTTCTTCGACGCGTCGTCGTCTATCCACCACCCGAAGGAGGCGCGTCCCGGCTTCACCCAGGAATAGTCGCCGTCTGCCGGCGGATTGAGGTCCTCGACGAGCGTCGACGAGACGACGTCGCCGAGCGAACCGGCGATGACGACGCGCCATGGCAGCGCCCAGGGGCCTGGCGCGACAGGTTCAACTTCGCCCTGGCCAAGTCCTTCGCCGGGATCCGGATACCGGATCCGGTACACGCCATTTGGCGCTTCCGCGGCCAGTCGCGTCCCCGCGTCGCGGGGTCCGACCGCCGCTTCGGTCACGAGCGCCCACTGCCCGGTCCCGTTGATCTGAAAGAGCGCCGGCCAGGACCATCCCTGCTCCGTCGGCGCGGCGCTGCCCGCAGTGCCTTCGACGAAGAGGTCCTCGTAGGCCGGCGCCCAGCGCCCGGGCGGCGTGTGCGGCAGCAGCCAGCTACGGCTACCGGACGGAACCGCGAAGCCGGTGTGCTCACCGAGCACGCGCCACGGACCGTCGGGGTGCGCCGGCAACACGTACCGGAACGCCGCGCCATCATCGGCAACGCGAACCGTTACCGTGAGGCGCGCGCCATTCTCCGCCGCGAAATGGAGATCGCGCTCGCGCGCCTCGTGCACCCGCGAGCGCCGCTTGCCGTGCGGCATCTCGTACGCGTCCTTCACGGCACGGACGTCGGACGCGCGCTCGAGGCGCAGCTCCGCGAAGTCCGTGCGGTCGGTCCGCAGACCGATCGGCGAATCGTCGAGAAGCACCTGCCGCCCGCCGCCCTCCACCGCCTCGAGCCGGTACTGCCACGGACTGAAACGTGCACCCGGATCTGCAGGTGCGAACGTCATCACCAGCCGACCGCCGGGCGACGACACGGTCACGCTCGAGTGATCCTGGCCGGACAGCC
>CAYUPN010000046.1:0-31785 GCA_964446605.1 uncultured Bifidobacteriaceae bacterium
TGGATGGGGCTCATCAAGCCCTTCTTCCTCGGGTTTGCCATCGTGAGCATCGGCTGCCACGTGGGGCTCCGCACCAGCGGCGGGACGCAGGGCGTCGGGCGCGCGACGACGAGCGCGATGGTGGTCGGCGCCGTCGCCGTGCTGGCCGTGGACTTCTTCCTGACGCGGCTGCTGATCACGCTGATGTACTGAGGATGACGGTCTCGAACAACACCGTCCCGCTCGACCGCCAGGAGATTCTCGACGCCACCGGCGCGCCCGTGGTCGTCTTCGACCGGGTGTCGCTGGCGTTCGACGACAAGGAAATCCTGCGGAGCATCAGCTTCACGCTGATCAAGGGGCACACGAAGATCATCCTGGGCGCCAGCGGCGCCGGGAAGTCGACGATCCTCAAGCTGATCACCGGGCTGCTGCGTCCCGATTCGGGCGTGATCTGGGTCAACGGGGAGCGCGTCGACCAGTTGAGCGAGCGCGAGCTGATGCGGGTGCGCGCCGATCTGGGTATGGTGTTCCAGGAAGGGGCGCTGTTCGACTCGGTGACGGTGCGGGAGAACGTCGGCTACAAGCTGTACGAGGAACTGCGCTGGCCCAGAGAGCAGGCCGACGCGCGCGTCGAGGAGATCCTCGGGTTCATCGGCCTCGCCGAGCACATCGACAGGATGCCGTCCGAGCTGTCGGGCGGGCAGCGCCGGCGCGTGGCCATCGCGCGGGCGATGGCCGCCAAGCCGCGCGTGCTGCTCTACGACGAGCCGACCACGGGGCTGGACCCCATCACGTCGACGACCGTCGATCAGGAGATCATCAAGCTGCGCGATCTGGAGGGCGTCAGCTCCATCGTCGTGACGCACCAGCTCCGTGATGCGTTCTACATCGCGATGCACAAGGCCGTCCGGGATGCCGACGGCCGCGTGCACATCGTCCCCGCCGACGAGGACAAGGCGGAGGAGGCGGAGTTCCTGATGCTGCGCGAGGGGCGCATCACCTTCGAGGGACCGGCCGGCGAGCTGCGACGCTCGACGGATCCGTATCTGCAGGAGTTCCTCTCGTAGGCCGGCGACGGACGCCGGAGAAAGGACGGGGCGGCACGCCGCCCCGCAAACCGGGAAGCCAACAATGCCACGAACGCGATCCCTGGCCTGGGCAGAGCTGAAGATCGGTGTGCTGGCCGCCGCCGCTCTGACGCTGGCGGCCATCGTCATCTTCCTCCTGAGCGGCGAAGGGGGCTTCTTCTGGCAGCGCTACGAGCTGCGGGCGACCTTCGACAATGTCGCGTCGCTCAAGCCGGGCGCGCCGGTGCGCGTGGCAGGCCTCGAAGTGGGCAGCGTCAGCGAGATCGCGTTCCGGGGATCGGACGTCGAAGTCCGGTTCGAGGTCTCCGACGAGATGCAGAGCCGGATCACCGATCAGTCGGTGGCGACGATCGGATCCGTCTCGTTGCTCGGCGAGGGCGCCCTCGACATCACGGTCGGACCGGGCGGCACGCCCGTGCCGCCGGGCGGCACCGTGCGGACCGGACGCACGCCCGGACAGCTGGCCGACGTCGCCGAGTCCGCCACCCGCGGACTCCAGGAAGCGACGGCGCTGCTGCGCGACATTCGCGCGGGCAAGGGGACCGTCGGACGCCTGTTCACCGACGAGCAGCTGTACAAGGAGATCCAGGGCTTCGTCGATGCCGCCGAGCACGTGGCGCGGAACCTGGAACAGGGACGCGGCACGGCCGGCCGGCTCCTGAACGACGAGGCGCTCTACACCTCGCTCGAGACCTCCGTCCGGAACCTGCGCGACATGACGGGGCGCCTCAACCGCGGCGAGGGGAGCCTCGGCCGGCTGCTGCAGGATCCGGCGTTCGCCGAGTCCGCCACGGGCACGACGCGGAACCTGGAGGCGCTCACCACCCGGCTCAATCGCGGCGAGGGCACCGCGGGGCGGCTGCTGACGGACGACGCGCTCTACAAGCAGCTCGATTCGCTGACGACGCGGCTCGATGAGACGATTCGGCGTCTGAACGGGGGAGAGGGGACCGCCGGCCAGCTGTTGAACGACCGGCAGCTCTATGACAACCTGAATGCGGCGATCAGCGAGCTGCGCGGGCTGGTGGCCGACGTCCGCAAGGATCCCCAGAAGTACTTGCGCGTGCGCGTGAGTCTTTTCTAGAGTAGCGGCAGGGCGCGGCGGACCGCCGCGCGGAGGCGTCACGATGTCGAATCACGATTCCGGGTCCGTTCTCCTCGCGTTCGTGGCGGGCGCCATCGCCGGCGCCGCGGCGGCGCTGTTGTTTGCGCCGGCCGCGGGCGAGGAAACGCGCCAGTTCCTGTCGGAGAAGGCGCGGGAGAGCCGCGATCGGGCGCGCACGGCCGCTCGCGACGGTCGCGACGCGATCAAGCGGCAGAAGGATCAGCTCTCCGAGGCCATCGACCGGGGCCGCGAGGCCTACACGAAGGCCCGCGCCGGCGAGGAGACTGCGTGAGCGACTGGGCGGTCGTCTTCCTCGGCGTGATCGCCCTGGCCGTGACGGTCATGGCGGCGATCCAGGTCGGGATGGTCGTGTACGGCGCACGGCTCGCGCGCCGCGTCGACCGGCTGACCGAGCAGCTCGATCGGGAGATCAAGCCGCTTCTGACCAGTCTGCACACCGTCGGTCAGGAGGCCGCCAGGGCGGCAACGCTGGCGACCGCCCAGATGGAGCGGGTGGACCGGCTGTTCGCCGACGTGAGCGCGCGCATCGAGGAATCGGTGGCGTCGATCCAGGCGACCCTCGTCGCGCCGGCCCGCGAGGGGCTGGCGGTGTTCAGCGGCATCCGCGCGGCGATCGCCGCCCTGAAAGGCATGCGGCAGGCGTCGCCGATCTCGCGCCACCCGCACCCGGACGAAGACGACGCCCTCTTCATCGGATAGGCCGCCTGCGGCGTGCGGACGGGCAGGGTTCGATTGACTTGCGCCCAGCGCGGGTGGTAAATCCTTCCCGCATGAGGCGTCTCCAGGCCCTGTCACTCGCTTTCGCCCTTGCCCCGGTGCTGCTGGCGGGCCCGGCCGCCGCGCAGGACTCCCGATCCGAAGCTCCGACCCGGGAACTCGTCTCGCTCCTCGACAAGCAGAAACTCGATTCGATCGCGGCCCGGATCGGGGAAGAGGAGTTCGCCGCCGCGCTCTACATTCCCGGTGTGCAGCTGCTCGTGGTGTCCGCGAAATACACGGCACCGGCGCTGCTCAACGAGAAGATCATCAACCGCAACTACCGCGACGTCTATCTCGATCTCTCCGCCGCGTCGGTGCCCGAGTCCAAGCTCTTCATCGAGGACATGCGCGCCGACGGTCTCCATCCGCGCCGGAAAGGAGACGACCCCTTCGACATCGTGACGCGGGGGACGAACGCGCCGTTCCTCCTGGACGGCGAGACGAAGCCGAAGAAGATCAGCGACGAGCAGTACGGCCGGACGTTCGCCGAAGCCGACGCGGAGTACGAGCAGATCATCCAGGCGCTGCTGGCCGAGCTTCGCAAGACCAGCTGACCGGCCGGCCCGGATCGGCGCGGAGCTGACGCCCGGACGCTGAAGGTGCGCCCTGGACGATTCGGTGCCGCCGGGACACGGCCGTCGATGCGGCCATGCCCCGACGACCGAGCCTCAGCGGCTCTGCCTGATCCGTCGCCCGCGTGGACTCTCGTCCGTGGGGGCCTGCCGGTTCTCCTCCTCCTCGCGTTCCACCCGCTCGGCCGGTTCTTCCGTGATCACGTGCCCGGCCCGGTCACGCGCCGTGTCCGGGTGACGCTTCAGCCTGTTCCGCTCCTCCTGCTCTTCGTCAGGCGACTCGCGATTGCTGATTCCCGTATGCGGCATGGTTGACCCTCCAGGGGCGTGCGCGCCGGCCCTCGCCGGCCGCGCATGACGGTCCCGGTTGCAACGGGCGTTCCGCGCCTCGTCCGACAGTCCGCGCCTCGTCCGACAGGACGGGCACCGCCGCGCCGAACGGCCCTGTTGGCTTTCGGAACGGCATGTACAAAAGGCTCCATCCCCGCGGGAGTGGCCGCGCCGCGAACGCGGCGGACGCGGGCGGCAACCCTCTTGCACCGGCGCGACGGCAGGGCGCAGGACCGGGCAGCGGCAGGCCGAACGAGGCGGTTGGCCCGCAGGTCCGTCCCCGACGCGGAAGAGGAGTGTCATGGCCGAGACGGGCGCGCCGCAGCCGAAACCGCCATTCCCCGAGCAGCATCAGGAACGACCCGGGCTGGAGAGCCGTATCGAGCCGCGTCCGCGGTACGAGGCGCCTCGCTATGCGGGGTCCGGCAAGCTGGACGGCAAGGTCGCACTGATCACCGGAGGCGACTCGGGGATCGGACGCGCGGTCGCCGTGCTGTTCGCCCGTGAAGGGGCCGACATCGCGATCGTCCATCTGCCCGAGGAGCAGTCCGATGCCGAAGAGACCGTCGCGGCGGTCGGGCGGGAGGGGCGCCGCGCCATGCGGATCGCGGGGGATGTGCGCGAGTCCGCGTTCTGCCGCGGGGCGGTGGAGCAGACGGTCGCCGCGTTCGGACACCTCGACATTCTCGTGAACAACGCCGCGTACCAGCATCGACAGGACCGGCCCGAGGCCATCGACGACGAGCAGTGGGACCGGACCTTCCGGACCAACATCTACGGCTATTTCTACATGGCCCGCGCCGCGCTGCCGCATCTGCGACCGGGAAGCGTGATCGTCAACACCGGCTCGATCACGGGGCTCGAGGGCAATCCGCAGCTGCTCGACTACTCGGCGACGAAAGGCGCGATTCACGCGTTCACGAAGTCGCTCGCCCAGAGCCTGGTGGAGCGGGGCATTCGCGTGAACTGCGTGTCGCCGGGTCCGGTCTGGACGCCGCTCAACGTGGCGGACAAGCCGGCCGAGCAGGTGGCGGCGTTCGGCCGGAAGACGCCGCTCGAACGTCCGGCGCAGCCCGAGGAGATCGCGCCGGCGTACGTCTTCTTCGCCTCGCCGGCGGACTCCAGCTTCGTCACCGGCGAAGTCCTGACCCTCCTCGGCGGTGAAACCCGCGCCGCGTGATTCCCGGCGCCAACTCGAGAGCAACCATGGCACCACACGGACTGTCGATCGATGTCGCGGACCTGATGACCACGCTGTCGGCCCCGGAGGCTGCTGCCAGCGATCACGGCGTCTCCGTGAGGCGGAGCGCAGGCATGCCGGACGATCCGTCGGCGGTCGAGCACGGATGCGTGCGGATCGCAGACGACCAGGACGAAGACGACGAGCTGGACGACGACGAACTCGAGGACGAGGAGGACGAAGAGGACGAGGAGGAAGAGGACGACGGGGAAGAGGAAGGCGACGACGAGGAAGAAGACGACGGCGGCGGCTGGGAGGACGAGGACGAGGAGGAATACGACGACGAGGACGAAGACGAGGAGGACGAGGACGAACCGATGCAGGCGTCCCGCTGAGCCTGTCCCGGCCATGCGGCTCGCCGTCTTCGGGCTGACCGTCAGTTCCTCCTGGGGCAACGGCCACGCGACGCTGTGGCGCGCGCTGATCCGTGCGCTGGCCGAGCGTGGGCATCATGTCACCTTCTTCGAGCGGGACGTTCCGTACTACGCCGCCCACCGCGACCTTGCCGACCTGCCGTGGGGCACGCTCGTGCTGTACGACGCCTGGAACACGCGCCGCGCCCTGCAGGTTCTCGCATCAGCCGATGCCGCCATCGTCACGTCGTACTGTCCGGATGCGGCGGCGGCCGTCGCCGCGATGGAGCAGGCCGACACGCGGCGCGTCTTCTACGATCTCGACACGCCGGTGACGCTCGCGCGACTGGACGCCGGCGAGCGCGTCGACTACGTGCCCGCTGCCGGGCTCGCGCGGTTCGATCTGGTGCTGAGCTATGCCGGCGGACCGGCGCTGACCGCGCTCGAGCGGCGTCTCGGCGCGCGCGCGACGGCGCCGCTCCATGGCTTCGTCGACGAGGAGGCCTACAGACCCGGCCGCACGCGGCGGGAACTCCGCTGCGACCTTTCCCATCTCGGCACGTACGCGGCCGATCGGTTCGCGAGCCTGCGCGAGCTGTTCCTGCTCCCGGGCGAGCGGCGGCCTTCGCTGCGATTGCTGCTTGCCGGCGCGCTGTATCCGCCCGACGTTGCGGCGCGCCCGGGGCTGCGCACGATGCGGCACCTGCCGCCCGCGCAGCATCCCGCGCTGTACGCCTCGTCGCGCTGGACGGTCAACGTCACACGCGGGCCGATGGCGGCGATGGGCTACTGTCCGTCCGGCCGCCTGTTCGAGGCCGCCGCCTGCGAGGCGGCGATCGTCACCGATGTCTGGCCTGGTCTGGAGGAGTTCTTCACGCCGGGTGAGGAAGTCGTGACGGCCGCGACGTGCGATGACGTGCTGGCGGCGCTGGACATGCCGGCACGCCGGCGGAGCCGGCTCGCGGAAGCGGCGCGCGAACGCGTGCTGGCCGGACACACGGCGCGGCATCGCGCGGCCGCGCTCGAACGTCTGCTGGCGGGGGCGCGCGCCACTCAGGCGCGGGCCATGCCTGATCCGGCCCGCGGGCCCACACCCGGGGACGGTGTGGCGGCGTCGTAGATGGCATCGATGCCCGCTGCAAGGTCGACGAGCCGGTCTGCCTGCGAATCGAAGCGGTTCCCCTCCGCAAGGCGGGCCGTCCAGTCCAGCAGGGCCCGGCCGCCCCACGCATCGGGCGGCTGCACCAGCGTCTGGAGACGGCCGCGATCGAGCCGCTCGGCCGTGAAGTCGTAGAACGACCCGCCGACGTTGCGCACCCGCACGGCGGACTCCGTGCCCTGCACGGTCCACTCGATCACCGCATCGCATCCGGCGGGCAGCCGCCACGAGCAGGCCAGACGCGCCGCCGCGCCGGAGGGATGATCCAGCTGCGCGATCGCGAAGTCCTCGACCTCCTCCGAACCGCGCGTCCAGCGCCGCCCCTTCGCGAAGAGCGCGGCGGCCGTCACGCGCCAGGCGCGCCGTCCGGTGAGCATCTGAAGCAGATCGACCAGATGCACGCCGAGGTCGATCAGGCAACCGCCGCCCGAGAGCGTCCGGTCGTAGTACCACGGCCTGTCGGGGCCATAGGCGTTGTGGAAGGTGAGGTCCACGGCGACGATGTCGCCGAGCGCACCGGCCGCCAGCAGATCCCGCACGGCACGCGTGGCCGCGAGATGCCGGTAGCAGAGATCGACATCCAGCAGACGATCTCGCGCCCGCGCGAGCTCGACGACGCGCCTCGCCTCCGCCGCGGTGCGGCCGAGCGGCTTCTGGCAGAACACGGCGAGGCCGGCCTCGAGCGCCGCCGCGCTCTCGCCGGCGTGCCCCGCACTGGGTGTGGCGATGACGAGGCCGTCGAGCGGTCCCGCCCGATCGAGCAGATCCTCGAACGATCGCGCGCAGACGGCCCCCGGGGCGAGCCGCTGCGCCTCGGACAGCGCATGGCCGTCGGCATCGGCGAGCGCGGCAATCTCCGCCGTGCCGGCGGCCGCGAGGCACTCGAGACGATGACGGCCGATCCAGCCGAGCCCGAGGAACCCGAGTCTCGGACGGGGACGCGATGCCACGCCGGACACCATGGGACTCAACAGACGACGACGGCCTTCAGGAACCCGTCCGGGCGCTCCGCCATGAGGTGGAAGGCCCGGCCGATGCCGTCGAGCGGGAGGACGTGCGTGATCAGGAGATCGACCGGCAGGACGCCGTTGGCGGCGAGCGCCAGCGCCTGCCGCATGCCGTCGACGTACACGGCCTCCTCGCGTTCGTGTGCGTTGATCACGTCGATCCCGCGCCAGTTCCAGAGCTGCAGATTGACGCGGCGCGGGCCATCCTGGTGATAGCCGGCGACGACGAGCCGTCCGCGCACGCGGGTCAGCTCGCCGCCGAGATCGAGCGTCTCCTGCGTGCCGGCCGCCTCGATGACGCAGTCGGCCAGCGGCCCGCCGGACAGTATTGTGACGGCGCTGGCGAGCGCGTCGTGCTCGAGCGGACAGACGTGCGCCGCCCCGAGCCGCGCCGCGAGCTGGCGTGCGAACGGCCGGCGCGACGCGGCGACGACCTGCGCGCCGGCGTGCGCCGCCAGCGCCACGAGCGATGCACCGAGAAACCCGACGCCCAGCACGACGACGACGTCACCGTCACGGATGGCCGCGCGGCGCATGACGTTCACGGCGCAGGCCAGCGGCTCTGCGGGGCAGGTGCGGCCGGCCAGCGCGTCCGGGACCGGCACGACGGCCGACGGCGAGGCCAGATCCCACTCCGCAAAGGCGTGCTCCGAGAGCAGGGCGACCCGGCGGCCCAACAGGGCCGTCTCCGTATCCGGTCCTGCGGCATCGACGACACCCCAGCCTTCATGCCCGGGGGAGCCGGGCGGGCGGGGATACGCGAACCAGGGCCGCCCTTCCCAGACCGGGAGATTCGATCCGCAGACACCCGAGCCCTCGAGCCGCACGCGAAGCTGGCCCGGACCGGGTTCGGGAGGCGCACAGCGTGTCAGCGTCACGCCGCCGCTGCCGGTGAAGACCGCGGCGCGCATCATGCCGTCAGGTCCTTGTCGGTCCCGAGTTTCCGCCGTGCGGCCGCCACGCGCGTCCGCGCGGGCGGTTGCGATCGGCGGCGCGGGCGCCTGCGGACCGCGTCGGCTGCCTCGGCGGCGCCCGCCCGGGCTTCGAGCAGCTCGAACGCGTACTCTTCGAGCGTGCGGGCGCGGTCGTCGGCCGTGTGGGAGGCCAGCACGCGCGCCCGTGCCGATTGCCCGAGTCCGACACGCCGCTCCTCGGGCATGTCACGCAGCGCCTCGATGACGTCGCGCGCGGATCGCACCCGGATCAGGTCGACTCCCGGCGTGAAGAATTCATCGAGCCCGTCCCAGTCGTCGGTCAGGATCGCGGCGCCGCACGCCGCGGCTTCGAAGAGCCGGACGCTCGGGGAGTGTCCGAGCCGGCGCATGTCGCCGCGCGTCAGGTTCAGCGTGAACCGCTGGCGGCCGTAGAAGCGGCTGTGATCCGCCGGCGGGACGTGCTCGGTGCGTTCGACGTTCGCGGGCCAGCGGATCTCGGGCGGATAGAGCGGGCCGCCGACCACGAAACGCCCGTCCGGCCATCCGTCCGCGACCCGGAGCAGCAGCGACTCGAGCGCGGGCTGCCGGTCCGCGGCGTACGTGCCGAGATAGCCGAGATCCCATGCGACGGGACCGCCGGACGGCTGGTACTGCGCCGGATCGACCGCGCAGTAGAGCGGACGGACCGCGCGGGCGCCGAGCCGGTCGAGCCGGCAGAGCGCGGGCCCGCCGCTGAAGGACAGGTACAGGTCGTAGGCGGGCAGCAGCCGCCGCGACAGGTACTCGCAGCGATCCGTTTCGAGCGCCGCGAGCGTCACCGGCGTGTCGATGTCGTAGAAGGCGACGATGCCGCGCGCGGCCGCGCGGACCCACCGGCCGACCCGGCGCCCTTCCGGCACGTACGACCCGACCACGACGACGTGTGCGCGCTGGATCTCCCGGGTGAACCGGCGGCGGAGATCGACGATCGAGTCGTACAGCTCGACGCGGGCTCCGGCCAGCTCCATCAGGTCGCGATGCCGCGCATACCATGGCGCGTCGCGCTCGAGGAACAGGACCTCGTGTCCGCGCCGTGCGAGGGCGGTTACGAGGCCGCGGTACGTCGTGGCGTGGCCGTTTCCCCACGAGGACGTGAGGGAGAGGCCGAGAAAGACGAAGCGGAGCGTTGGCTGCATCGAGGCGATCCGGTGAGTGTGGCGTCCAGCACGCGTTCCAGCTGGACGACCCGGTGTTCGTACGTGTGCGCGGCCAGCACCCGGGCGCGCGCGGCGCGTCCGATGGCCCGGGCGCGCTCCGGCGTGAGCGCGTCGAGGATCGCGACCACCTCGGCGCCGCTGTCCGCGACGAGAATCTCCTCGCCGGGCGACAGGAACTCCTCGACCCCCTCGAAGGCATCGGTAACGAGGCAGGCGCCGGCGCCCGCGGCCTCGAACACCCGCGTGGCGGGCGAGAAGCCCATCCGCGCCATGCTGGACCGGTTGATGTTGAGCACGGCGAGCGGCGAGCAGTTGAACGTGTTGTGGACGGTCGTCGGCACGTGCCCGAGCACGGTCACGTTCCGAGGCACCTCCTCCGGTCGCCAGCCGTTCCCGCCGAGCAGGAAGGATCGGGTCGGCCGCTCGGCCGCCGCCGAGAGAAGGAACTCGCGCACCCGCTCCTCGCGATCGGGCAGGCGGTTGCCGAGGAACGAGAGGTCGGCGCGATAGGCGTCGTGCGGCGGGACCGGATGATGGGTGTCCGGGTCCAGCGCGTTGTAGATGGGCACGCAGTCGCGCGCGCCGAGCGCGCGGTACAACGCAGCGACTGACGGGCCGCCGCCGAACGTCAGGACGAGATCGTACGACGGGAGCCGCGCCCGGAGCGGGTCGAGCGGCGTCCGGTACAGCCGCTCGAGCGTCGCGGGCGCGTCGACGTCCCAGAAGAGACAGATCTGCCCGGGCCGGCGCATCGCCGGCAGCGCGGCCTCGAGCTCGCTGTCGCAGACGCCGACGCCGCTCGCCTTGACGAGGACATCGGCACCCGCGGCGGCATCGAGGGCGCGCTGCAGTCCGTCGGGTGTCGGCTGGTACACCACGACGCGCGCCCACGGCGGATCGGGCATGTCGCGATGGGCCTGCCGTCCGAAGGCATCGGGCTCGAAGAAGGTCACCTGCCAGCCACGCGCGTCCAGCGCGCGGACGATGCCACGATAGTACGTGGCGGCGCCGTTCCAGTACGCCGAGACCAGGCTTGATCCGAAGAAGGCCAGCGTCGGCCGCATCAGAACACCTCGACCGCGCGGCCCGGGGCCGCGTCCGCGGTGCCGGCCAGCGACGAGACAATGGCCAGCAGTTCGTCGACCCGGTGACGGCAGGTATGCCTCGCCAGCACCGTGCGGCGCCCGTGCTGCGCGATCGCGCCGGCGAGCGCGGCGTCCGAGGTCAACGCGCGCAGGTGCGCGCGCATCCCGGCCCCGTCGCGCGCCACGAGATAGTCGGCGCCCGGCGTGAACAGGCCCTCGCTGTCGGTCCACGGCGCGCAGACGAGCGGGATGCCGCAGGCGAGCGCCTCGAACACCCGGATGGTCGGGATCCCCGGGAGGGCCTCGGCGTACGGGCGACGGGGGACGTGCACCGTCACGCGATGCCGCGCGAAGACCTCCGGCACGGCGTGATTGGGCAGCCAGCCGTGATACGCGAGCCCCGCGCGCGCGACCGCGTCGCGCGCCACGGCGGGGTAGCGGACGCCGAACACGGATCCGCCTAGCCCCAGTGCCCGCACGGGCTCCAGCAGGAACTCGTGCAGCTCCGCCGTCCGCTCGTCGTCGCCCCAGTTGCCGATCCAGACAACGTCGCCCTCGCGCGCCACGCCCTCGCGCGGCGCGAACACCGAGACGTCGGCGGCCTCGTGCCAGACCCAGACGTTCGCGGCCAGGCGGCGGGCGACGTACTGGTCGGCGACGGCCGCGCCGAAGGCGAGCACGCCGTCGTAGTCCGACAGGTCGAGCCGGCCGATCTCGTCCGGGCGCGAGACGCTCCGGTGATGCGTGTCGTGGAAGAGCAGGACGCAGGAGGCCCTGCGCCGGTACCGGCCGACGGCGTGCACGATGGCGGGATCGGTCCACTCGTGGACGATCACCAGATCGGCGCCGTCGATCGCGGCGTCGGCGTCGAAGCGCGCCGGATCGTAGACGGACGAGATCAGCTCGGGATACGCGGTGCGATAGGCGTCCAGCGCGGCGACGCCGGCTTCGCGCGCCAGGTGCAGCGCGCTCCAGCCGTTCGCGGGCTCGAGCACGACGATCTCATGGCCGCGGCGCAGCAGGTCGCGGCAGATGCCGCGCAGGAAGTGCGCGTTGCCGTGGTTCCAGTCCGAGCGCAACGAGTGGCACAGGACTACGACGCGCACGGAACCGCCTCCCCGGTGGGTACGAGCGTGCGACAGAGGCCCAGGTAGCCGTCGATGGTGGCCGTGAGCGTGTAGCGCGTCGCGCGCAGCCGTGCGGCGTGGGCCAGCCGCTGGCGCGCCGCGTGATCGTGCACGAGCCGGTTCAGCGCCCGGGTGAGTCCGGACCGATCGTCGGGCCGGACGAAGACGGCCGCCCCCTCCCAGAGCTCGCGCAGCGTCGAGATGTCGCCGAGCACCAGCGCGCAGCCGCGCTGGGCGGCCTCGAGCACGGAGAGGCCGAAGGGCTCGTACCTGGCCGGCAATGCGTAGATGGCCGCCTCGTTCATGCGCGCCAGCACCGCCTCTCTCGGCAGCGGTCCGAGGTACGCGGCGTGACGTGGCGGCCGGCGGCTGCCGTCAGGGCCCGCGGCGTCGCCGGCGATGGACACCGGACAGTGCACGTGCGGCGCCACCTCGTCGAGGACCGCGATGTTCTTGGCGGCGTCCCACACGCGGCCGGCGGCCAGCACGCCGTGGCGGCGCGACGCCGGCGGCGTGTCGGCGGGCGGCAGGCCGTTGCGGATCACGAGCCCGTCCCCTTTCCAGCGGAACTCCCGCCGGAGCGCGCGCAGCATCGCCGCGGTCGGCGCGACGACCCGGCAGGCGCGCTGCAGGCCGATTTCCACGCGCTGTCGATACGTGCGCCACCCGCGCGGCGCCTGGCACCCGTGCACGGCCCGCCACCACGAGCAGACGCACGAGTGCGCGACCAGGAACGTCGGACGGCCGAACGTGCGGGCCGCGAGCGCGTACCCGTTGATCTGGACGACGTCGGGCTGGCGATCCTGGACCAGCGTCTGCACCCAGTCGGCGGAGCGCTCGACGTCCCGATCGGCGTCGGGCATCCACTCCAGCGCGAACGGCGCGTGACAGACCTCGACGAGGGGCAGCTTCCGGACGGCGTCGAGCTCCTCCTGACGCGGCGGCGGGCCGAGCACGGCGAGTGTGGTTCGCACGCCGCGGGCGCCGAGACCTTCGGCAAGCAGGGTGGCGTAGGTCCAGACGCCGCCGGCGGCATCCGCGGTCATCAGGACGTGAGCAGGGTTCTGTGTGCGCATGATCACGAGACCGCGAGCCGGCGCGGCGCGGCGTCCGGCGTTCCGGCGGGTTGCAGCCAGCCGGCGAGACGCGCGAGCCCCTCGTCCACGGACACGCGCGCGCTCCAGCCCGTGGCCCGGGCGAATCGCCGGCAATCGGAGACGTAGTAGCGCTGATCGGCCGCACGCCAGGGGGCCATCGAGCGGGCCACCTCGCGGCGCGTCAGCCCCTCGAGTCGATCGATGAGCTCCAGGAGGCTCAGGGCGCGGTCCGGCCCGCCCCCGATGTTGAAGGCGCGTCCGGCAATCCGTCCGATCGCCGCCCGCGCAGCCAGGAACGCATCGACGAGGTCGTCGACGAAGAGCACGTCGCGGACCTGGCAGCCGTCGCCGTAGATCACGAGCGGCTCTCCCGCCAGCGTGCGCTTCAGGAAGTGCGCGACCCAGCCCTGGTCTTCGTTGCCGTGCTGATGCGGGCCGTAGATGCAGCTCATGCGCAGCACGGCCGCCGGCAGGCCGAACGTGCGCGCGTAATCCAGGACGTACTGATCCGCGGATCCCTTCGAGCAGCCGTACGGGCTGTGGAAGGCGAGCGGACGCCCCTCGTCGACGCCGTGGCGGCAGAGCGTCTCGTCGACAGGCCGGTAGCGCCGGCCGGCGCGCGTGAGCGGCACGTCTTCGAGCGCGCCGTACACCTTGTTGGTCGACGTGAACAGCAGCGTGGGGAAGGGGCGGAGTCGCCGGACCGCCTCGAGCAGCGTGAGCGTCCCGCGCGCGTTGACGTCGAAATCATGGAGCGGGTCGTCGAGGCTCGTCGTCACGGCGACCTGCGCCGCGAGATGGTAGACCTCGGAGACGCCGGTCAGCGCGCGCTCGAGCGCCACCGGATGACGGACGTCGCCGACGACCAGCTCGATGCGGTCGCCGTACGTCTCCCGCAGCCAGCGTGCGTTGCGCTCGACGCCGGCGCGGCTGAGGGTGTCCAGCACCACGACGTGCCGGCCGGAGGCGGCGAGGCGGCCGGCGAGATTCGTCCCGATGAATCCGGCGCCGCCCGTGACCAGCACACGGCCGGCAGACGTCGCATCCGGGGCCGCGGTCGCCTGGTGGGATTCGGACGTCATGCGGTGAGCCCCCGGCGTTCGAGCTCGAGGCTCGCGGCGGGCACGAGATCCTCGGGCGCCTGCGTCGCGAGCCAGTCGGCGAGCTCGACGAGCCCCTCGTCGAGGGACACGCGCGGTTCGTAGCCGAGACCGGTGCGCGCGGCGCTGACGTCCGCGAAGCAGTGCCGGATGTCCCCGGCCCGATACCGGCCGGTGCGCTCCGGCGCCAGCGACACGCCGAGCGCGCCGGCGAGCAGCTCGGCGACGTCCGCGACGCTGTGCGCGACGCCGCTGCCGATATTGAACGCATGCCCGGCGACGTCGCCGGCCGGCCGCTCGAGCGCGAGCCGGCAGGCCCGGACGACATCGTGCACGCTGACGAAATCGCGCTGCTGCGCGCCGTCCTCGAAGATGAGCGGGGGACGCCGGTTCAGCAGCCGCGCGGCGAAGATCGCGAGCACGCCGGTGTACGGGTTCGAGAGCGCCTGTCGCGTGCCGTAGACGTTGAAGAATCTGAGCGCGACGGTCGGGATGTCGTACGTCCGCCCGACAATGAGCGCCAGTTGCTCCTGGTCGAACTTCGAGAGCGCATACACCGAGGCGAGACGTGGCGGCTTGGACTCGGGCGTCGGCACCGGCACGAGCGGCCGCCCGTCGGCGCCGCGCGGCTCCCAGTCTCCCCGGCGCAGCTGTCCGGGCGAGCGCTCCGCGTCGGCGACGAGCGCGCCGGATGCGTCCCGATAGAGCCCTTCGCCGTAAAGGCTCATGCTCGAGGCGACGACGAGACGGCGCACGCGCCGGTCGATCAGCGCCTCGAGCAGCACGGCGGTTCCGACGTTGTTGGCGCCGGTGTACTCCGCAATCTCGTACATGCTCTGGCCGACGCCGACGCGCGCGGCGAAGTGGACGACGGCGTCAGCGCCGGTGAGCGCCAGCCGCACGGCGGCCGGATCGCGAACGTCGCCGTGCACGAGCTCGACACGCGGGTTGAGATAGTCGGGGCGCGTCCGGTCGGGATGCACCTGCGGGACAAGACTGTCGAGCACGCGCACCGCGTAACCGTGCTCGAGCAGGTGATCGGCGAGATGCGAGCCGATGAATCCCGCGCCGCCCGTGATCAGAATCCGCATGCGTTGCTGCGACCTCCCGCCCGGCTGGAAGCCGTGCCGGAGCACCGCAGCTGCAACGTATGTTCCACGCAACGTATGCAGCGCCTGCCACCTTTGTGGATGGCGCGGGACGCATGGGCCGGGCGCTGCTTCTGTACCGCCGCAGGTCCTTTGCGGGGCTGGCGATGCGAGCGGCGTGAGGGACTCGCGAATCTTCACTCACGGGCGGTCGAGCGGTCGCATCGGAGATGGACAGCCGTGTCAGGGATGCGAACAGCCGGCGCGCGCGCATGCACGGCTTGTGCCCGCGCGTGTGCGGACGGGGCGGAACGTCGATTGCACCGCGAACACGAGGAGGCGCTCGACGTCCGCATGGCGCACACGACATCATCCAGGCAGCCGGAAGACGTCCGGTCGCACATCGACGCGCTCGGGCCGTGGTTCCACAACCTCCGTCTCGACGGCGTGGAGACCGCCCCCGGTCACTATCTGGGCGATTTCCCCTCGGTCTTCTTCAGGCACTTCGCCCATCGGCTGCCGGGGGATCTCCGCGGCTGGCGCGTGCTGGACGTCGGCTGCAACGCCGGCTTCTACTCGTTCGAAATGAAGCGCCGCGGCGCCTCCCACGTCGTCGGCATCGACGCCGACCCGCGATATGTGCGGCAGGCCCGCTTCGCGGCCGCCCGGCTCGGGTACGAGGACGTCGAGTTCCAGGAACGGTCGGTCTACGAGGTCGCGGAGCTCGGCAGACCGTTCGACCTCGTGCTCTTCATGGGCGTGCTCTATCACCTGCGTCACCCACTGCTCGCGCTGGACCTGCTGCGGCGTCATGCCGTCGGACGCCTGCTCGTGTTCCAGTCCCTGATTCGCGGCGACGCCGAGGTCGCACCCGTCGAGCCGGACTACGACTTCCACGACAGCACGCCGTTCTCCACGCCGGGCTTTCCCCGCCTGCAGTTCATCGAGCGGCAGTTCGCGCGGGACTGGACGAACTGGTGGGTGCCGAACCGCGCGTGCGTCGAGGCCATGCTGCGCAGCGCCGGATTCGAGATCGTCGACCATCCCGTGCCCGAGGTGTATCTCTGCCGGCCATCCGGGCCGGCTCCGTCCGTGCCGCGCGTCGTGACGGAGTCAGGCCGTGCTTGAGGCCGTGATGCTCTGGAACGAGCCGAACAACCTCTCGCACTGGGATTTCCAGATCGACCCCGAGTGGCGGCTCTTCAGCGACATGGTGCGGCTGGCCAGCGAGGCGATCCGGAGCGAGACGCGTGACATCCCGATCGTGCTCGGCGGCATGTCGCCCATCGACCCGCAGTTCCTGCAGCTGCTGCAGGGACATGGCGTGCTCGAGGCCGTCGACGCCGTCGCGATTCACGGCTTCCCGCTCGACTGGAACCACTGGACGATCGACGAGTGGCCGTCGCGGCTCCAGGCGATCGCGTCCCTGACCACCTTGCCGGTCTGGATCTCGGAGGCGGGGGCGTCGAGCTTCGGCGCGGAGGAGGTCCAGGAATTCGGCCTGCAGCGCACGGCGGAGCTCGTCGTCGGACGTGCGCCGCGCATTCACTGGTACAGCCTCTTCGATCTGCCCAAAGCCTGGCCGGCAACCACCCGTCACCGCGAAGCGGAGGGGTCCGCGTACTACCGGCACTTCTACATGGGCCTGATCCGTGAAGATGGCATGCCGAAACGGGCGGTGTCCCGGTTCGCGGCGCATACACCGGCCCTGGGGATCTGCCAGTGGTTCCACTTCGAGGACCATCGCCTCGACTGCGCCACCCGATGGCTCGACGAGCTCGGCGTGGAGTACCTGCGCACCGGGCTGAGCTGGGCCGACAGCCAGCGGTCGGGCGCCGATGCGTGGTTCGATCGGCAGATGTCGGCGCTGTCGCGCTTCCGGGTGACGGCGACGTTCTGCTTCACACCCGAGTCCTGCGGCATCCGGCCGCATCACACCAGCCCCCCGCGCGACCCTGCCATGTTCGCGGACTTCTGCCGGCGCATGGTGCGGCGGTACCGGCACGCCTGACGCGCCGGGCGTTGCCGGTGGCCCTGCGCTTGCACTCGCCGTACGTCCGGAAAATCCGGACAAGGAGGAGTCGTTCATGGAGAACCTGCACGCGGGCATGTCCCGGACCGGCGAGTCGCAGCACACGGAAGGCCCCGTTGCGCGCCGCATCGAGGAGCAGACGGCGAAGCTGCCCTCCGATACCTTCCTGTGGGCCGCACTGGGAGCCATCACCGCGTCCGCGACGATGCAGGCGATGGGGCAGAAGCACGGCAGCCTGTTCGTCGGCCAGTGGGCGCCCGTGTTCCTGATGCTCGGCATCTACAACAAGCTGGTGAAGCAGCTCGGGTCGGATCAGCTCAGCCGACACGGTGGCTACTGACACATCGTGCGGTGCGGCGCGGTGCCGCTGAACCGCGGTGCCGCGCGTCCGCTTCTGGAGGCCCGATGGCCAGGCACGCCGAGTCCACGCAGGGACCAGGACGATCGCCGACGACGATCCCCCTGTGGCCCGATCGCGCCGAAACGCCGCCGCCGGACGATCTGCCCGCGCGCACGGGCGCCGTCGGGTCCGAAGGGGGATCGGAAGGGATCGAGCTGGAGTTGCCGCGCGGGAAGCGGGGCTCGGGCTGGCGAAGCGGCAGCCGGGGCTTCTGATCGAACGACAGGGCGGCGGCGTGCTCGCAGCGCCGGGACTACGGAACCGTGAGCATGTGGTCGAGCGCCGCGACATCGAGCGCGCGGATTCCCACGGCGAGGATTCGAAGCGCGCGCGAATTGCCGCGCAACAGCGTCAGTGACGCGGTCGGGATCGTGATCTCCGCCCAGGCCCCGGGCTCCCGCCCGCGCGCGTCGAGCACGACGGCGCGCACCACCTCCGCATGCGTGACGATGCACGTCGCGCCCTTCGGCTGCGGGCGCTGACGATCGAGCGATTCGCGGATGCGCCTCCGGAAGTCGACGACCGATTCGCCGCCGGGTGCTGCCGACCGATCCTGCCGGTCCTCGTTGAAGGTTCGCCAGCGGGAATCGCGGGCAAGCTCCGTGAAGGTGCGGCCGCTCCAGGCGCCGTAGTCGAACTCGTCGAAGCCCGCGTCGACGGTCGTGGGGAGTCCGAGCGCATCCGAGAACAGCGCTGCGGACTCGGCGGCTCGAAGACACGGACTCGTCACGAGACGCGACACCTGCAGGACTCCCAGCGCCGGTGTCAGCGCCGCAATCGCCCGCCGGCCCTGCCGGGTGAGCGCGACACCCGGGCTGCGACCCCAGAGCACATCTCGACCGTGTTCGACGTCACCGTGCCGGACGAGCACCAGCAGAGGCTCGAGCACGGCGCCGGCGTGTGCAAGGCCGATTCCGGTCCGGCAGCCCCCTTGCACGTGTCGGCACCCGTCGGACAGCGCGCGCGTGCTGCGCGGACGCGTGTCCTGTGCGGCCTGGAGGACGTGATGGCGGTGTGGGGCATCGTGCCGGCGGCCGGCGCGGGCACGCGCATTCAGCCGCTTGCCTTCTCGAAGGAGCTGCTGCCGGTCGGGTTCCGGCGGGACGGGGGCGGCGTCGAGCGGCCCCGCGCGGTGAGCGAATTCCTGGTGGAGCGCCTCGCCGCGGGCGCGGCCGACCGGTTCTGCTTCGTGATCGCGCCGGGGAAGTCGGACATTCTCGAGTACTACGGCGGATCGGCGCTCGAGCGCCCCGTCTGCTACATGGTCCAGCCGCGTCCCGCGGGGCTCTGCGATGCGGTGTTCCGGGCCGCGCCGCTGATCCGCGACGACGATCGCGTGCTCGTCGGGCTTCCCGACACGGTCTGGTTCCCGGTTCCCGCCTTGCGCACGCTGCCGACGGATCGACTCGGACTCCTGCTGTTCCCGTCGGAGCGGCCCGAGCTCTTCGACGCCGTCGAGACGGATGGGCAGGGAGCGGTGCGCCGCATCGACGTGAAGCAGCCGCTCGTGCGCTCGCGGTGGATCTGGGGCGCGATGGGCATGCCGGGTCGTGTCCTGCATGCGTTGCGCCGGCTCTGGCACGAGCGCACCTGCCGCGACGAGTACCTCGGCACGTTGATCAATGCGTTCATCGACGCGGGTGGCTGCGCAGCCGGCGTGCGTGCCGGACGCGCCTATGTCGACGTCGGCACGCCGCTCGGCTACCGTCAGGCGCTGGAACTGCTCGAGCAGCACGTGCCTCATCCGGCTGCCGGCACGGCGGGCGGCGGGGAAGCCGGCGCCGCTCGCGTCCAGATCCCGCCGGCATCGTGACGCGTGGCGCATTACACGTGTGTCCGACTGGCCGACAGCGGCGGCTGCGTCCGCGTGCGGCGGCCGGCGCGTTCACGGGATCGATCATGGCACGCCGTTCGCTATGTTCTCCGTCCGGTACGGAGAGACGCATGGAGACGCAGCACACCGGCGGACATGCAGAGGGCGGAGACCAGCACGGCGGGACCGGCAAGCGGTCGTTCGGTGACGCGGTCAGAGGAATGGCCGCCACGAAGGCATCCGAGCAGAAGCATCGCGCGACCGAAGGCCTCGCCCACGTGGCCCAGGCGCTTCGCCGGACCACGGACGTGCTCCGCGACGATGGACGCTCGGGCCTGGCGAACTACGTCCAGCAGGCGTCCGATCGCATCGAGCGGTTCTCGCAGCGGATCGACGAGCAGGACCTGCAGCAGATGCTCCAGGACGTGCATCGGTTCGCGCGCCGGCAGCCTGCGCTGTTCATCGGCGCGGCGTTCGGGCTGGGGTTGCTGGGCGGTCGCCTGCTGAAGAGCTCGACGTCGGGCGATCGGCAGACGGCGTCCGGCCCGGGCTTCCACGCCAGGCAGCCCGGGATGGGAAGCGGTCAGCCCCTGAGGCCGACGAGCGAACTGCACGGCGGCGGGCCGCTCACCTGAGGCGGCGCGCCGGCAGGGATCCGCAGTCGCAGCCCGGACTCCGGGGACGGCCGCGCATGGAGAGTGTCATGACCGACGCAACCGAAAGGGCCAGCGAGCTGGCTCGCCATACGCGGGACGCGGCCCGCGGACACCCTGTCGCCGCCGCACTGATCGGCGTCGCGCTCGGCTACCTCGTCTACCGGATGGCATCGAGCCCGGGCGGTCCATCGCGCTACGAGGCGGAAGCCGGGCCCTGGGCGGAGGAGGACGTCGACTACGGCGAGTACGGGAGCCGCACCGGCCGCTCGTCGCTGATGCGCGAGGCCCGCCGCAATCCGCTGCCGGCCGCGTTGATTGCGTTCGGGCTGGGATGGCTGGTGCGGAACGTGCGCCACGCGGGACAGCCGCAGCCGCACTGGGATCAACCATCGGAAGGCGCCGAGGCGCAGGGCGCCGAAGGCGAGCACGCCGGCTGGGCAGGCTTCGGCAACGTCGCGTGGAGCGGGACGGCCCACGAGATGGCCGGCGCGGCGAAACGGCGAATCCGGTCCACGGGCGACGCGCTGTCCAGGCGCTCGGGGCAGATCGGCCGGATGATGCGCGACCACCCGCTGCCGTTCGGGGTCGCGGCGCTCGCGGCCGGCGCGGCCGTGGGGCTCTCCGTGCCGGGGACGGAGACCGAGAACGAACTGCTGGGCGAGGCGCGTGAACGGATCGTCGAGCGCGCGCGCGAGGCGCGCGACACCGTGATCGAGCGCGCACGCGAGGTGACCGGCACCGGCGAGTCCAGACCGGAGTCGCCGCCGCCGGCGTGACGCCCGAGATCACCCGACTGCTCGAGCTGTGGCGTGCCAGCACCTTCCGGGATTTCTCTGGCGCCCAGCTCGAGCTTCGGGTGCCGTTGTCGGACGCGGTGCTCAACCAGCTCGCGGCGGCAGCGGCGGCGCGGCACCGGCGGTACGTACGATCCATCGGGATTGCCGTCGGCGCGTCGAACCGCATCGACGTACGCATCGAGCTCGCACAGCCGCGCTGGCTGCCGCCTCTCACCGTGTCCCTCTTCCTCCATCCTGAGCTCGCGCACGATCCCGGGCCGACCATCGTGGCCGAGATTGTCTCCGGTCTGGCGGGATCCGCGGCGCAGCTCGCCGGCAGGTTCGGCATGCCGCTCCCGCGTGGAGTGGGCCTGTCCGGCCGGCATGTCCTCGTGTCGCTGGCCGAGCTCGCTCCGGAGGGAGACGCCCGGGTGTTCGCGTCGTGGATCCGCTCGGGTCACTTCGACACGCTGCCCGGGGTGCTCTGGCTGACGCTGCAGCTGTCCGCTCCGTGACGTCTGTCGCGGAAGCCGACAAGCGCATCGCTGCCGGACCGGACAGATGGGCACTCTGCGGCGGCACGACGGTTGCTCGACGTCTCCCGAATGTCCGGTCCGTGGGGGACCGGCAAGCAGGAGGGGCCTATGTTCGGCATCATCGGCTGGATCATCTTCGGGCTCATCGTCGGCGCGATCGCGAAGCTCGTGATGCCCGGCAGGGATCCCGGTGGCATCATCGTGACGATCCTGCTGGGAATTGTCGGGGCGGTCGTGGGCGGCTACATCGGCCGTGCGCTGGGACTCTACGGGCCGAATGACGCTGCGGGCTTCCTGATGTCCCTGCTCGGGGCCGTGGTGCTGCTCGGGATCTACCGGATGGTCGTGGGGCGCCGCCGGACCGTCTGAGGACAGCGCGGCCGGTACTGCGCGGAGGGAGTTCTGATGAGTTCAGGCGGAACCGTTCCGCAGGTACGCGTGTGCCTGCTGATCGCGGTCTGGTTCGGATTGTCGACGGGCGCCTCCGCGCAGTACTTCGGTGCCAACAAGGTCCGCTACGAATCGTTCGACTTCAAAGTGCTGGAGACCGAGCGTTTCGACATCTACCACTACGAGAAGGAGGAAGAGGCGGTCCGCGACGCGGCCCGCATGGCCGAGCGCTGGTACACGCGCCTGTCGGCGGTGCTGGATCATCAGCTGTCGAGCCGCCAGCCGCTGATTCTCTACGCGAGCCACCCCCATTTCCAGCAGACGAACGTCGTCCAGGGGATGATCGGCGAGGGCACGGGCGGGCTCACCGAAGCGCTAAGGCGGCGGATCGTGCTGCCGTTCGGCGCCAGCGCGGCCGACACCGATCACGTGATCGGCCACGAGCTCGTGCACGCCTTCCAGTTCGACATCGCCGCCAACACGCGGACGCGCGGGTTGCACCTGCCGCTGTGGTTCGTCGAGGGGATGGCGGAGTACCTCTCGATCGGGCCCTTCGACCCGCACACAGCGATGTGGCTGCGCGACGCGATGCTGAACGAGAACCTGCCGCGCATCTCGGAGCTCGTGCGTCCCGAGTTCTTCCCGTATCGCTACGGCCATGCGCTCTGGTCCTACCTGGCGGGGCGGTGGGGTGACCGGATCGTCGGCGATGCGTACCGGCTGGCCGTGTCCGGCGATCCGATCGACACGCTGGAGCGGCTGACCGGGATCGAAGAGGAGGAGCTGTCGAATCAGTGGCATGCCGCCATCCGGGAAGCGTACGGCGGGATCGTCCATGCGCGCCGGCCGCCGCTCGAGGCGGGGCGGCCGCTGTATCCCGACCAGGACGAGGACGAGATCACGGTCGCCCCGGCGCTGAGCCCGGACGGCAGCCGGCTGATGTTCCTGTCGTCACGCTCACGGCTGTCGATCGACCTGTACCTGGCCGAAACGGATACGGGGCGCATCATCCGTCGCCTGTCGCGCTCCGCGACCAACCCGCACCTGGACAGCCTCCAGTTCGTGAACGCGTCCGGCTCGTGGGACGGCGAAGGCAAGCGCTTCGCGTACTCGTCGATTCAGCGCGGGCAGCCCCACATCACGGTCGTCGACGTCGAGAGCGGCGACACCGTCGAAGAGGTGCGGCTCGAGGCACTCGGCGAGATCTTCCATCCCGCGCTGTCGCCCGACGGCAAGGTCGTGGCCTTCTCGGCCATCCAGGGGGGCGTGACGGACCTGTACTTGTACGAGTTCGAGAGCGACACGCTCACGCGGGTCACCCGGGATCTGCTGTCCGATCAGCAGCCGGACTGGTCACCGGACGGCCGCCGGATCGCCTTTGCGACGGAGCGGTTCTCTTCGGATCCGAAGACGCTGACGTTCGGGCCGCTGAAGCTCGCCATCATGGATGTCGCGACACGCGAGATCCGGCCGGTGCCCCTGCCCGAGGCGTTCCGCGACGCGAAGCAGATGAACCCGCAGTGGGGTCCGGATGGCCGGACGCTCTACTTCATCGGCGCGCCGCAGGGCATCAGCGACGTCTTCCGGCTGGATCTCGAGTCCGGCCAGGTGGTGCCGATCACGCGGCTGGCCACCGGGGCGACCGGCATCACGAACAACAGCCCGGCCCTGTCCGTCGCGGCGAAGAGCGGACGCGTGGCCTTCTCCGTCCTCTGGCGGAACGCCTACCAGGTCGTCCTCCTCGACGATGCGGTCCCGGTCGAGCTGCCCGCGCACACCCGTGCGGAAGCGGCGACACTGCCGCCGGTCCGGCGGGATGACGGGGAGCTGGCGCGGCTGCTGGAGAACCGGACAGCCGGTCTGCCGCCGCCCCAGCAGTTTCCCGTCCACCCCTACCGGGCGAACCTCGGACTCGAGTTCGTCGGCCAACCCTCGGTCGGGGTCGGCACCGACGCGTTCGGCACCTATTTCGGTGGCGGTGTGTCGTTCCTCTGGAGCGACCTGCTCGGCGATCACCTTCTCGGCGCGACGGCGCAGATCCAGGGAGACATCCGCGACTTCTCGGGCCAGCTGGCCTATCTGAATCGCGAGAATCGTCTCGGCTGGGGCGGCATCGCCGAGCAGATCTCGTATCGCAGCGGCTTCGTGACGCAGCGTCTCGACTCCATCGACGGGCGCCCCGCGGTCGTCGACGAGATCACGCAGTTCCGGCAGTACTACCGGCAGGTGGGCGGGATTCTCGAGTACCCGTTCAGCCGGGCGCAGCGGGTCGAGTTCAGCGGCGGCCTGCGGTCGATCGGCGTCAGCGCCGAGCAGATCTCGCAGGCGTTCGATCTCGCGACCGGCCAGTTCATCGGCGAGGCGCGCGAAGACATTCCCGGCCTGGACACGGTGAACATGGCCGAGGCCAGCGCCGCGCTGGTGTTCGACACCGGGATCTTCGGCCCGACGAGTCCGCTGCTCGGCCGGCGCTACCGGCTGGAGGCGACCCAGACCGCCGGGGGCCTGACCTTCACGAGCCTGCTCGCCGATTTCCGGCAGTACCTCATGCCCCTGCGTCCGCTGACGCTCGCCGGTCGCGGCGTGGTGCTGGGACGTCTCGGCGGCGACATCGACGATCCCCGCCTGACGCCGCTGTTCCTCGGCTACCCGACGCTCGTGCGCGGCTACGAATGGGATTCGTTCCGGATCTCCGAATGCAGGCCGAGCAGCGAGAGCACGTGCCCGGAGATCGACCGGCTGTTCGGCGACGGCATCGCGGTTCTCAACGCCGAGCTGCGTTTCCCGCTGGTCGGGATCTTCACCGGCGAGCTCGAGTACGGACCCATTCCGGTGGAAGGGCTCGTGTTCTTCGACGCCGGCATCGCCTGGAGCGGCGACCGCAACCCGTCCTTCGGTGACGACTGGATCCGCAGCACCGGCGCGGGCGTGCGTGTCAACGCGCTCGGCTTCGCCGTGCTGGAGTTCGCGGCGGTGCGGCCACTCGATCGCGACCGCGGCTGGCTGTTCAGTTTCGGAATCCGTCCAGGGTTCTAGAAGCGCTGCCCGAGGGGACGCCGCCGGCCGGTGGGCTCGACGTCGTCGTCCATGCTCATGCCGTGGACCTCGAAGCTCTGCGCGACCGACCTGGTGTGCCCCCGGTCGTCCTCCACGCTGACGCGGAGCTCGTACATGCCGGCGGGCAGGGCACGGAAGAAGAACTCGTGGCTCCGGGGACCCTTCTTCCCGTCGAGCGTCCGCTGCGTGCTCGAGTAGAATTCGGGCCCGTCCAGCGCGACGACCAGGCGCCGGTTCTCCGGCCGTTCCTCGACCGTCACCATCGCCTTCACGTCGTTGTGCTCCATCACCGTGGCCGGCAGGAGCCGGACGGTGATGGGGTCGGGGGCGCCGGCAGCCGCCGACAGGGCGGCTGCCAGGACCAGTGCTGCGGCCGGGAGGGGGCGCCCCGGCCGTGACCCGCAGAGTCGTCGCATATCAGAACTCGAAGCGTGCACCGATACGCACCTGCCGCGGCGTCTGGTACTCGATGATCCGGCCGAAGTCCGGGTTCAGTGCGCCGAAGGTGCTCTCGGTGTAGTTGTCGTAGGCGGTCACCCGCTGCTGATCGAAGAGGTTGAACACGTCCGCGATCAGCCGCAGCCGTCGTCCTGCAATCGGGAGGCCGTAATCGAGGTGCATGTCGAACTGCATCTCGGTCGGCGTGCGCCGTCTGAACCCGTCCTGGGTCTCGATGCCCGCCCCGCGGGGCGTCTCCGGGATCTCGCCGTCGCTGCGGTACGCCGGGTTGGCGGCGAGCGCGGTCAGCGGCTGGCCCGAGTTGACGACCATCCCGAGCCCGGCGGTCAGGCCGAACGGGAACATGTAGGCCCCGAAGACCTTGCCCTGGTGCCGGCGATCGTTCGGGAGTGGTCCGGACCCCAGCGCGCCGAGGAACCGGATGTCGCCGCGGAATCCGAACTGCGGGACGCCGATGGCCGTGTAGGTCGGGTCGTTGGTCGGGAAGTCGAACAGTGAGGTGATCGACGGATCCGACTGGTCGTTGTCGTTCCGGTAGAAGCCCTCGAACGTGCCCTCCAGTCGCGACCAGCGATAGGACGTCGAGAGCGACCAGTTGTTGCCGAACCGCTTGTTCGCGAGGAGCTCCACGGCGTCGTAGTCGTGGATGGCTTCCTCGAACGAGGCCGGCAGGTTCGAGGCGACCGGCGTGTTCGCATCGGGGTTCGTGATGAAGTACTCCACGCTGTCGGCACCGGGGATGTCGGGCAGGAAGTACGCCACCATCGGCAGCGTGCCGACGTCCTCGAGCACCCGGCCGAAGTCACGGTGCGTGTAGCGCACGCCGACGGAGAGCCCGATCAGCGGCTCCCACTCGAATCCCGCGAGGTACTCGTTCAGGTACGTGGACTTCGAATCCGGATCGATCACGGACGGCTCCAGGCCGGCGAGCGTGAAGTGCTCGGTCTGCCCGGCCGCCAGCACCCCGGCGGGCACGGGCTGCGTGAGCTCGGCGTCGAAGTAGTCGGCGCGGGTCACGCCGGCGTCCGCCGACAGCGCCCGGGCCGCCAGGTCGTTCGGAATGCGCGCGAAGAAGCGGCCGTAGTTCGCGTACACCTTCATGCGGCCGGTCCCCAGCGGATCGTAGACGGCGCCGATGCGGGGCGCCCAGTTGCCGTCCCACGTGTGGTCGGTCAGGTTGCCGATCAGCTTCTGCTGCTCGTACCGGACCCCGGGCCGCAGCGTGAGGTGCGTGCCGATCCGCCAGACATCCTGCAGGAAGAACGCGACGTAGTCCTGCTCGGTCTCGCGCACGTTCGTGAGGTTCGCCCGCGCGACGCTGTAGATGCGCCCGAAGACGGGGTCCGGCAGCACTTCGATCTCGGCGCCGGTCACGGTGGCGGTGCCGTCCGGCAGCGTGAACGCGGGACCGGTGCGGTTGATGATGTTGTCGTAGAAGACCTTCTCGTAGAGCAGCCCGTACCGGATCTGGTGGTTGCCGGCTGCCTCGACGATGTTGGTCGACTTGATCTGGAACTGGTGGTTCGTCCCGTCGTTTCCGACCTCGAAGAACCCGATGCCGCCGGTGCGCACGTTCGGCGTCACCGTCCGGTCGACGACCGACCAGGAGTCGACCGAGGGCGTCTCCTCGATGTTGTTGAACGCGTGCGCGTAGGAGGCCTCGACGAGCCAGCGGGGCGTCAGCGCCGCGTCGTACCGGACGACCTGGTTGTGTCCGCCGAAGTCGATCTGGCTGAAGCCGGCGGTGTCGGTGCGCAGCAGCGCCGTCCGGCGCTGCGGGCCCATGTCCCCCTTGGCCGGGTCGCCGAAGAACGACGCGTCGATCCGCTGACCCGGGGCGAGCTGGAACGTGCCCTTCGCGGCGTACGCCACGATGCGCCGCTCGCGCTGCTGTTCGCCGAGGTCACGCAGCGGGAATCCGATCGGCGCGATGAACGACGTGCGCTCCCACTGGGGATCGATCGCGCCGAAGAAGAAGAGCCGATCCGGCAGGACCGGCCCGCCGACCTCGATGCCGACGTCGCTCAGGCGCGATTCGGTGAAGTTCACGCTCTCGGGCCGGGTCGCGTTCTCGGTCAGAATCGGCGTGAAGTCCCCCTCGAGCTGCTCGGGGCGCCAGTAGGCGAACGCGGTGCCGCGCAGGTCGTTCGTGCCGCTCTTCGTGACCACGTTGACCACGCCGCCGGTCGACTGGCCGTACTCGGCTTCGTAGCCGGCCGTCTTGACCTGGACCTCCTGCACGAAGTCGTACGTCACGCCCGTGCCGAGCGAGCCGAAGACGATCGAGTACGAGCCCAGTGCGCCGTAGCCGGGATTCGTGATGTTCACGCCGTCGACGACGTACAGGTTCTCGAGGCCGCTGCTGCCGGACACCGAGGGGTTGGCCCGGCCCGTGCCGCCGCCGCTGCTGACGCCGGACGCGACGTACAGCGTGTCGCTGAACCGGCGGCCGACGGGCAGCCGCGACAACGTCTCGCTGTCCAGGTTCTGGCCCGCCGTGGTGTTCGTCGTGTCGACCACCTGCGATCCGCCCGTCACCTGGACGGTTTCCGTGACGGCGCCGACCTGCAGGGTGAGGTTGACCTCGGCCCGCTGGCCGAGCCGGACCTGCACCTCCTGCTGCTCGATCGTCCGGAAGCCCGGCAGCTCGGCGCGCACGCTGTACGTGCCCGGTGTGAGAAACGGCACGAAGTAGCGGCCATCGGGCTGGGTGACGACGGCTCGGTCACCCTGCGCGGAGCTGACGGTGACCGTCACGCCGGGCAGCGCCAGGCCCTGCGGGTCGGTGATCAGCCCGCCGATGGAGCCGGTCGTGGTTTCCTGACCCGCCGCCAGGGCGGGCAGGGCGAGGAGCAGGACGACGTTGAAAAAGCGCAAGCGTGTCATGTGGTCCCTCGCCTGGGGATGTGTCATGTCGTGAGTGGTGCAAGAGGCGTGCGGCGCGTGACGACCGGTATCACCAGCGTTTCCGGAACGCGGCCGGACGAGCTCGATCCAACACGGTGGCGGGGCGGATCGCATCCGCTGTGCGGCTGTTCGTCACGGGACGCGCGTCGCCGGAGCGGAGGTACAGGGGTTGCTACCCCGGGGACGCGATGGCCGTACCGATGACGCCGCTCGTTCCCGTGCGCACCGACGGCTGGCCGGGCCGCGCGCAGGGCTGGTACTACCTGACGTCGGGCCTCTGGCCGGTCGTGCATTACCGCTCGTTCACCGCCGTGACGGGACCGAAGGCCGATGACTGGCTGGTCAAGACGTTCGGCGCCCTGATCGCCGTGGTCGGGCTCGAGCTCATCCGGCGTCCGCGGGCCCGCTTCCTGGGCGCCGCGTCCGCCCTCGCACTCGGAGCCGCGGAAGTGATCTACGTGCGGCGCGGGCGGATCCGGCCGGTGTACCTGATGGATGCGCTTGCCGGCGCGGTGTTCACCGCGGGGTGGGCGGGGCGGCCGGACGACACGGTCGTGCTGCGCGTGCTCGAGCGCCATCTGCAGGACCGCGCCGGGCATCGCGTCGAGCCGGATCTGCTGCGCAACTACTCGCCCGCGGTCACCATCGTCGACAACGGCGAGCTGCTGCGCGGGTGGGACGGGGTGCGTCGCGCGGCGTCACGGCTCGCAGAGAACGTGCCGGACGCGCGGTACTCGTTCGGACGCCTCGCCATCGGCGACGGCTACGCGATGCTCGACTGGCGGGCGACGTCGGCGGCCGGCGTCGAGGCCGAGGGCGTCGACTTCTTCCATATCAGGGACGGACGCATTCGCGCCCAGGCGATCCAGTACTCGCTGCGGCCGATCGAGCGCCCGTCATCCGACGAGGCGATCCATGGCTGAGCAGGATGCGCGGGGGCGTCGCGGCGGGCAGGAACTGCCGGACGAGGCGCAGGACAGGCCCGAACAGAACCGCGGGTACGACGAAGCGGTGCGGGGCGGCACGCCGGCGCCCACGGCTGATGCCGCGGAACCGGTGCCACCGCCCGACGAACCGCCACCGGCCGAATCGGTGGATGACGAGGCGGCGCGCCGCGCCGCCGCGGACGTGCGGCGGCGCGAACGCCGCAGCCGTTAGCCGGTCCGCCTCAGCTCCGGCTCCGGGATCCCGCGCCGCTCGTGCGCGAGCGCGAACTGCCGGAGCGCGTGCCGGCCGTTTTCCGGGTGCGGCCCGAGGCGCGCGTGCCGGACCGCGGCGCGCGGTCGGAGGCTTCGCTCACGGCGGCACGGGTGGCGCGGGCCGAGCTCGCCGGAACGCTGCGGCGCGAACCTTCGGCCTTCTCCATGCCGGACGCCCTGCTCTTCATGCCGGACGCCCTGCTCTTCGAGGTGCTCTTCTTCACGGCGACTCCTTTCATGACCGATGGTCCTGTCGAGTGCAGCAACCTGGATGCCACCGCGTCCGCCGCGTCGGTGTCCACGCCGGATCCGCGCGATGCGTGGACGGCGGCGATGCGCCGCGCCGACTTCGCGCGCGCATGGGAGATCGCCGATGACGTGCTGCGGGCCCGGGCCCGTCCGTCCCATCATCTTCCGCGGCACGAACAGCACATCTGGGACGGCACGCCGCTCGAGGGGCGGCGTGTATTGGTGCGCTGCTATCACGGTCTCGGTGACACGCTGCAATTCATCCGGTTCGTGCCGTGGCTCACGGCGTCATGCCCGCAGGTGACGGTCTGGGCGCAGGACAAGCTCCTTCCGCTGCTCGCGACCATGCCGCGTCAGGGACGCCTGACCGCGCTGCACGACGGCACGCCGGATATCGACTACGACGTCGACGTCGAGCTGATGGAACTGCTCCATGTGTTCCGCGTCACGCCCGCGGCGCTCCCCGCGCACGTTCCATATCTGCGTGTGAGTCCGGCCTGGCCCGCGCGCGGCGCGGTGCCGCGCGTCGGGCTCGTCTGGCAGGCGGGCGACTGGGACGGGCGGCGCTCCATCCCGCGTCCGCTCCTGGAGCCGCTGCTCGCGGCAAGGGACGTGAGCTGGGTGGTGCTGCAGCCGGGAGCGTGCCGCAGCGATTGGGGACGCGACGACGGTCTCTGGCCCGCCGCATGGGACCTGATGACCTACGCGCGCACCGTCAGGAGCCTGGACCTGCTCATCACGATCGACTCGATGCCCGCGCATCTGGCGGGGGCGCTTGGCGTGCCGGTGTGGACGCTGCTGCCGGCCGCGGCCGACTGGCGCTGGATGGAGGAGCGCGAGGACACGCCCTGGTATCCGACGATGCGGCTGTTCAGGCAGTCCGAGCCGGGACGCTGGGGAGACGTGATCGCGCGGGTGGCGCAGCAGTTGGGCGGAGCGATGGAGTAACGGGGAGAGCCGTCCCCGTCACCCCATGCCCGCTGCCGCGGTCAGCGTTGAGAAACCATCGGTGCGGCGTCGGTCATCGTCCGCGACTTCTGGCGGTGGAATTCGTAGTGCACGCGCTCGACCTGCCAGTAGGACGCTCCCGCAGGCTGGCGGAACCACACGGTCGCCACGCCTCCGCCGTTGAGCATGACCGTTTCGGCGTCAGGCGGTTCGCCCCCCGTGAAGAACTGACCGGAGAAGGTGAACGGCGCGCTGACGCGTTCCCGGCCGTGCCGCGTAAAGGGGGGTGCGAGGATCGTTCCGGCGAACTCGACCATGGCCGACGCCTCCGACAACGCGGAGCCGACGGTGTACGTCGTCTCGTCCAGCGTGATCGTCGCGCGCAGGTCGGTGCCGGCCCAGAGGGCGTGCAGGGAGACGGCCGTCCCCGGGACGCATGCCGGCGACTGGCAGTCCTGGATCGGAGCGATGATGCCGCTCGTCGCGCTGACCTCGCCATGCAGCGTGAAACCGCGTGCCCCGCGCAGCTGAAGCTCTCCGCGGGATCCGGCGAATTCGAGCGCGCCGCGCTCGATGGTCACGGCGCCGTTCTCGGCGGGCACGGGTCGTGTCCCGGACGTCGCGGGCGGCGGAGGGGCGTTCGGCGCGGCAGGTACGGGCGCTGGTGGCGCGGATGACGGCAGGTCCGGCGGTGCGCCGGCGCGATCGACGATGTCCGTGGGGGAGAGGGGAGTGGAGGTGCTGTCGCACGCACCCAGAACGCCGGCGGCGCAGCACAGAATCAGACTCGCAAGTCGCGGCATGTCGTCTCCTTCCGGCCCTGTCGGGCTTTGGAATGGACCGAAGGAGATTCAGACTGCCTGCCAGCGCGGGGTCGGTCGTGCGACGGCGGATTCCGTGCGCTCGCGGGCGGACCACGCGCGGATCGCCGGCGGCGTGGCGCGTCGGCGTGTGCGTCGATTCAATGCAGCGGACGCAAATGCGACGTACTGCCGCCGCGCTCGCGGACGGAGCGAACGCGCGGCCGCGCGAGAGGAGCGATGCCTGCGAATCAGGAAGACCGGAGTTGGAGTTGGTGCGCGCTGGTGGATTCGAACCACCGACCCCCGCCGTGTGAAG
>CAYUPN010000047.1:0-30423 GCA_964446605.1 uncultured Bifidobacteriaceae bacterium
TCTTCCTGCACGATCGAATTTGGCCGTCCCAAACCGTATCAGTACAAATTTCTAGCGATCCGAAGGGCGCGACACTCACGACATTGAACGAGGGTTCTGTTCTGGGAACGACTCCTCTAACATTCAGGTACGCGGTGCCCGCCCAATGGATGAAGTGCGTTTCGTACGATGGACTCCGCGCAAAGTGGCCGAACGGTGCTCAGTTGGTGATCAGGGCCATCGAGCTGTGTCCCGAGGGGGGGACGGACCAGGCGATTCGCCTCGTCTTACCGACCGAACGCCGGAAGCACAGGAGTCGTGTTGCCCCTTCGGGACACACGCAGCAGCCTGACGAGTTGGCGCCGATGGACCTCTCATTGCCAGAGTTCTCAGCGCCGACTGCCGCCGATGAGCCTCTGGCGCCGATGGATCTCTCGGTACCGGACGCCAGAGTTGCGACGACGGCTCCGGAGGGAGACGCTGATGATCTGAGGCCTATGGACCTTTCGGTCGAGGATTCGAGGACGCCACCACCGGTCGTTCCAGGGATTGCCACGCCAACACGGGGCGTTCCGGTCAGGTTGGTCGGTTACGTTGACTGGAGTCGAGAGGACCACCTTGTGATCGATGGTCAGCGAGTGCGGTGGTCGGCAGACACGCGACTCAAGGGCTTGCCGCCATCCGCCATTACTTCTGCTCCCGCGGGACTTGAGGCGAAGGTCACTGGGTGGCGTGAGCGTGACGGTACGGTGTGGGCGAAGGATATTGAGCTAAAGCCAAACGGGTCTGCGATGTTCGAGACCTATCTTGTCGCAGGTGGCGACGCCATTGAACGCGATGCCTTGGAATCGGGCGCGTTCGTGGCGGCACTGGCAGGCGGCGACACGATTGGTGGACGCATTCAGCGATCCGGGCCAGATGTAGAGCGATGCAAGAATGTCCTTCGAAGGTTGCTCCCTCCATCACATCGCGCTTCGCATAATCGGGTGTATGTCGTGGAGGCGCCGATCTGGAACGCGGTCGTCTTGCCCAACGGGTCAGTGTGGGTTTTTCGCGAGTTGCTGGACGACGTGAGGTCGGATCACGAGTTGGCGGTAGTTCTTGGCCACGAGCTTGCGCACTTCACCTATGAGCATATGCGACGACGTGTCAGGCAAGAGGTCTGGGCGTCCTTGGTTGGCCAAGCGGCGGGAGTTGCCATCTCAGAGATTCGGAGTGACACTGCCAGGAACATTGCGGCAATCAGCGCTAGCTTGGCTCTCAGTGCCTGGGTGAATGGTTATTCCCGCGATCAGGAGGCTCAAGCCGACAGGGTCGGTCTGCGGTATGCCTTCGAGGCCGGTTTTGATGTCACCGCGGGACCAGCAATCTGGTATCGGATGGCGCTGCGCGGAGACGCTGATCCTGTCACGGCCTTCTTCACCAGAACGCATCCTCGGTCCATGACGCGTGCGGAACGGCTAGACGACGAGATCCGAAACAACTACCGAAGCCGGAACTGACCCGTCGCGCTGCAAGACAAGTTGGGGTAGCGTTTCGAAGGCACCGACTCCGGGCAACGTGCGAGCTTGGCTGCAGGGGCTGGTGATTCGCTGCCTGCGGCGCCCGCCGGTGGCACGCCGTGCACACCTTCGCATTCTCCCCTCCAGCGAACTTCAGCAGGTTTGTGTTGCCAGAAGCCTAGCGACGAACTTGGCGGAATCCGCTAGGATCCCGCCACGCACCCACACCCATGGCCAGCGACCGCCTGCAACGGATTGAGGCGCTGTATCTCGAGGTCCGGGGGAGGCCGCCCGCGGAGCGGGCCGCGTTGCTGGCGGCCGCCGATGAGGACGTTCGCCGCGCGGTCGAAGGCCGGCTGGCGCGCGAGGCGCCGGGCGCCACGTCGGCACCGACCGGACAGGTGGGAGAGGCACCTGACCACGAGGCCGCGACGGTGCTTCCCCGGCAGCCCCGGCCAGCGGCCACAGGACCAGACCCCGTTGCTGCGGTCTCTGCCTCCCTGCCTCCCGGCACCGAGCTCGGCGACTACCGGATCGAGGCTCCGATCGGCGCCGGCGGCATGGGCGAGGTGTACCGGGCCCACGACCGCAAGCTGGGACGCGACGTCGCGATCAAGACGCTGCCGTCGGCCCTGCGCGACGATCCCGAGCTGCTGAAGCGCTTCCGGCAGGAAGGGCGGATGCTGGCGGCGCTCAACCATCCCAACATCGCGGCCATCCACGATTTGGAGGAGTGGCCGGGCGGCAGCTTCCTCGTGCTCGAGCTGGTCGACGGCGAGACGCTCGACGCGCGGCTGCGGAGCACGGGCCCGCTGTCGGCGGCCGACGCGCTCGCAATCGCGATCCAGATCGCCGACGCGCTCGACGCGGCACACGCGCGCGGCATCACGCACCGCGACATCAAGCCGGCCAACATCAAGCTCACGCCGGCCGGCACGGTCAAGGTCCTCGACTTCGGCCTCGCGAAATCGTCGCCGCCGCCGGATGTCGCCTCGCAGCTGGCGACCCGGACCGTCACGCACGCCGGGACGCTGCTGGGCACACCGCCGTACATGAGCCCCGAGCAGGTGCACGGACGCGCGGCCGACCACCGCAGCGATCTCTGGGCGCTCGGTTGCGTGCTGTTCGAACTGCTGACCGGCGTCCGGGCGTTCCGGGGCGAAACGGTCACGGGCACGCTCGCCGCGATCCTGGAGCGCGATCCCGACTGGACGGCGCTGCCGGCAGGCACGCCGCCGCCGATCCGCGCGCTGTTGAAGCGGCTCCTCGAGAAGGACCCGGAACGCCGGTACCAGTCGGCCGGCCAGTTGCGGGACGATCTGGCGGCCTGCCACGCGCGGCTCGTGTCTCCCGGTCTCGTCGGACTCCTCCGGAAGCCGGTGGTCGCCGTGCCCGTGCTCGTGGCGCTGGTCGCGCTGACCGCCGGGGCGGCATGGCTCATCTACCAGACCCAGCAGCGAAAGTGGGCACGGACCGTGGCGCTGCCGGAAATCGCACGCCTGCTCGATGAGGAGAACGCCGATGCCGCCTTCCGCCTCGGACGTGCGGCAGAAGTCTACATCCCGGGGGATTCGCAGCTCGTCGACCTGCAGCGCCATTACGCCGCGCAGGTGTCGATCGCGTCGACGCCGCCCGGCGCGGACGTGTATGTGAAGGGCTATCTCAACGCCGATGCGGAGTGGCTGCATGTCGGCCGGACACCGCTGGCCGACGCGACGGTCCCTTCCGGGCATCTGCGCTGGCGGGTCACGCTCGAGGGCTTCGTCCCCGTGGAGCGCGCCGCGTACTCGATCGGCACTCTGCAGTTCGCGCTGCACCCGGCGAGCGACAGCCCGGCCGGAATGGTGTTCGTCCCCGGCGGGCCGTTCGCGTTCCGCGGGTTCCCGCCGTCCCGCCTCGAGGACTTCTGGCTGGATGCCTTCGAGGTGACGAACCGGCAGTTCAAGCGGTTCGTCGACGCCGGCGGTTACACGAATCCCGAGTACTGGCTCGAACCGTTCGTGAAGGCGGACACGATCGTGTCGTGGGGAGACGCCATGGCCGCCTTCCGCGACAGCACCGGACGTCCCGGGCCGGCGACGTGGGCACTCGGCACATATCCCGATGGCCAGGACGACTTTCCGGTCGGAGGCGTGAGCTGGTACGAGGCGGCCGCCTACGCCGCGTTCACCGGCACGCGCCTGCCGACGGTCCACCACTGGCTGCGCGCGCACGCGATCCCGCAGATTTCCGAGATCCTGCAGGTGAGCAACTTCAGCGGGGCAGGACCGGCGCGGGTGGGCAGCTACGCCGGCCTGAGCCCCTTCGGCAGCTACGACATGGCCGGCAACGTGCGGGAGTGGAGCCGGAACGCCGTATCGCCCGCGCGCGGCGCCGGCCGCTACATCCTCGGCGCGTCCTGGCGCGAGCCCGCGTACCGCTTCCCCGGGCCCGACGTCGCCGATCCGTGGGACCGCTCGCCGCACAACGGGCTTCGTACGGCGCGGTACGAACCGTCGCCCGACGGCGCTCTCGAGGCCCCGGTCGAGCAGGTGTTCCCCGACCCGAGGCGCGTGCAGCCCGTCGCCGACGCCGTCTTCGAAACCTGGCGGCGCTTCTACTCCTACGACCCCTCGCCGCTCAACGCCATCGTCGAGGACGTCGACGACACGGCGCTCCACTGGCGGCAGGAACGGATCGCGTTCGACGCCGCGTATGGCGGCGAACGCGTCATCGCGTACCTGTTCCTCCCGAAGAACGCCGAGCCCCCGTACCAGACGATCGTCTACTTCGCGAGCGGCATCGCGCGCCAGTCGCGGTCCCGCGAGGAGATGGACGCGGAACTGCGGTTCGTCGACTTCCTGCCCCGCATCGGCCGCGCGGTGCTCTTCCTCATCTACAAAGGCACCTACGAGCGGCACCTCGGCCGGCCTGCCACGGTGCCGACGTGGACGCGGGACCTGATCATCTCGTGGTCGCGCGACTTCAGCCGGTCCATCGACTATCTCGAGACGCGGGACGATATCGACCACGATCGGCTGGGCTATTTCAGCTTCAGCAATCCGATCATGCCCGTGCTGAGCGCAATCGACGGGCGCATCAAGGCGGGCGCGCACATCGGCACGGGCCTCATCGCCGGAGACGTGCCGGACGAGTTCAACCCGATCCACTTCGCCCCGCGCGCGACGGAGCCGACGCTCCTCATCGGCGGACGCTACGATTTCATCGGCCCCGTCGAGATCACGCAGCGTCCTTTGCTGCGCCTGCTCGGCGCGCCGGAGGCGGACAAGAAGCTCGCGCTGTTCGAGACCGGACACGTCGTGTATCCGGGGCCGGAGATGATCAGGGAAGTGCTGGACTGGTTCGACCGCTATCTGGGGCCGGTGGAACTGAAATCCGGCGCCGGCGTGAACGCGTCGCGCTGATCAGTCCCGTTGACGGCGTGAACCTGCTCGTCCGGCGCGCTCCGGTCGAACCGGCCGTCGGGTCGGCGATGCAGCCGTCGAGGGAGATGATTCCCGAATAGATCAGCTTGCCCATGCCTGATTACCTCAGGGCGCCGCGGGTAATGCAACGTTCGCCGGCGCGTCCCGGCGAAGGTCGTTGATACCTCCACCCATCAAGACCGGACAAGCGTAAACTGGCCGGCGCCATGACGACCCCGCGCCGGCCGGAAATCGACTGCCGACAGCACCACACCTGCGTGTTCGTCGCGGACCTCGAAGCCGCGATCGACTTCTATGTCACGAAGCTCGGATTCACGCCCGGCTTCAAATGGGGTGACCCGCCGACGTTCGCCAGCGTCTTGATCGACCGGATCGAGCTCTTTCTCGACGCCAGTCACGCGCCGAACCCCGCCGGCTGCACGCTGTTCTTCGTCGTCGATGACGCCGACGCGCTCTACGCGCTTCATCGGGCGGCCGGCGTGGAGATCGTGCAGGAGATCGCGGACCGGCCCTGGCAGATGCGCGACTACATGGTGCGCGACCTGTACGGCTACTCGATTGTCTTCGGACAGCATTCGCCTGGCGTCGGCCCGCCCATCCGCATCGAGCGCGTCGACGTCCCGGTGAGGCTGGAGAAGCGGCTCGCGGCCCTGCTGCAGGACCTGGCGGCCCACAAGCGGATGACACTCTCGAGCTGCCTCGAGGAGATCCTGCTTCATACCAACGATGGCGTCGGCCCGCACACGAAAGGAACGCTCCGGCATATCCAGGAGCTGAAGCGGAAGCACGGGATCGACTACGACACGCACGGGAGTTACAGGTTCGCCGAAGCATGAAACGGGCTGCGCATGCCGCCGCGTGAACACGGGCGGTGGAGGACATCATGGACAACGATGATCTGACCGTCGGGCGGATTCTCACACGCAGGGAGATTCTGGCGCTGTTCGGCGCCGCGGGCCTGACCGCCCTGACGCCGTCCGGCGGCATGGCGCAGGCGGCCCCCGTCGGCGGATGCATCGTCCGGCCGGAAATGATTGAGGGGCCGTATTTCGTCGACGAGCGGCTGGAGCGTTCGGACATCCGGCCGGAGCCTGCCACCGGCGAGGTGCCGGCCGGCTTGCCCCTGACGCTCGGCTTCCTCGTCTCTCGACTGGACGGCGGTACGTGCGTGCCGCTGCGGGACGCGACCGTCGACCTCTGGCAATGCGATGCGCGCGGCGAGTACTCGGCATTCGAGGATCGGCAGGCCGGCTTCGATACCAGGGGCAAGGCGTTCCTGCGCGGCTATCAGCGCACCGACGCGGACGGCCTCGCGCGTTTCACGACGATTTATCCCGGCTGGTATCCCGGACGCGCCGTGCACCTGCACTTCAAGATCCGTGCAGCAGGGCCGGACGGGCGCGCCTGGGAGTTCACGTCCCAGCTGTTCTTCGACGAAGCGATGACGGACCAGATACATGCGCGCCCGCCCTACGCGGAAAAGGGCCGGAGAGACACGCTGAACGAAGCTGATGGGTTCTATCCTCGCGGAGGCGATCAGCTGCTGCTCGCGCCGACGTCCGTTGATGGCGGACTCGACGCGACCTTCAGCATCGCCCTCGATCTCTCGAATGACGGCACCGGGCTTCCGGACGGGGAGCGCCGCCGCGCCGGATGAGTCCCACGCCAGACTGACCGATAGCAGCACACGGGCACTGAAAGGAAAAGCCGAAGCTTCCATGCGCGCATCGCTTCTCGCGCATGGTGGCTTCGGCAGCATCTGTCGAGTCCGTAAATGCCTTGCGCACACGCGCGCGCTGATGGCTGCGTACTCACCTGTTCATGCAGTCACCAGCGCTGTTCCAACGCCAGCTCAGCCGTTTCTTCCCTCCTTCAGCACGTGACAGTTGAACTGGTGCAACCACTTGTCACCGCATTTCGCGCGTTGATACTTCCACTACTCGAAACTCTCTGACATACTGTCACGTCCTGTATGTCGTAGTAATGCGGCGTGCAGCGTTCAGGAAGTCGATGCCCGTCGGGAGAACGACCGGTGAGTTCCAGGCAGCAGGCCGGCGCCGGGAGCGAACGTCCTGATATTTCCGATTACAGCAGCAGTGTGACGCGCATGACGCGCGTCGAGTGGAGGCACACGTGGCAAAGCGCGTATCAACGGCTGGACGTCAGGCTGCGGCCGGCGACGCCCAGGGCCGCACGCTGGCCAATTTCGCCGAGGACCTCGGACGGCTCCTCGGACAGACCGAACGCAAGGCAACCGAATGGCTCCAGCAGCGCCAGGCAGTGGCGCAGCAGCTGTCGGCCATCCGGGACAAGGCCACCGATCTGCTCGGTCAGCTCGGACTGGAATCCGCGGGACGGACAACCGCCGCGCGCGGGACGACGCGCCGCGCGGGCCGCAAGACCGGACGTCGCCGGAAGCTCTCGAAGGAAACCCGCTTGAAGATGGCCGAGGCCGCGCGGCGGCGCTGGGCCGCGCGGAAGGCCGCCGGCAAGTAGGCGGGTCCGTAGTATCCGGAAGGCTGCCGGGCCGGCGTCGACCTGCGCCGCCCGGCGCATCCGGTTGCGTCACACTATCGGGATGGCTGCCTGCTTTTCCCCACGAACGCTGTCATTTCTCAGGAGCCTGGCGCGCAACAACGATCGCGAGTGGTTCAGGGCCAGGAAGGCGGACTACGAGCGGCACCTCCGGGCTCCGATGCTGGCCGTCATCGAGCGTCTGGCCGCGGACTTCCCGGACTTCGCGCCGGATCTCATCGCCTCGCGCGATTCTCTCTATCGCATCTACCGCGACACACGTTTCAGCGAGGACAAGCGTCCTCTGAAGACGCACGTCGCGGCCTCCTTCTTCTCGCGCCGCCTTCCGCGCCGCGCGGGCGCCGGCCTCTATTTCCACATCGACCCGAACGTCGATCGCGACGTCTGGATCGGCGGCGGCATCCATGCGCCCGAGCCGCACGAACTGCGGCGCATCCGCGAGCACCTGGCCGAACACCACATGCGCTTCCGATCCATCGTCGAGGCGCCGGCGTTCCGGCGTCTGGTGGGGGAGGTGCAGGGGGACCGGCTCACCCGGGTGCCGCGCGGCGTTGCCGCCGATCATCCCGCGGCCGATTACCTGAAGCTGAAACAGCTGTACGCCGGCCGAAGCTACGAGCTGTCGCTCGCCACGAGCCCGCGCTTCTACTCGGAGCTGCTGCGGGTCTTCCGCACGGTCGCCCCGCTGGTCGCGTTTCTCAACGAACCACTCCCCGGGTCCTACCGGACGCCGCTGAAGGACCCGCTGGCAGTCCTGTTCGGGTGAACGATCCGGTCAGGATCGAGAGCGGAACCGGGAGCCGACGAACGCCGCGACGACGAACGGCGCGCTGAGGAGGGCCGACAGCGCCGCGGCCAGCGGCCACAACGCCCCGATCTCCCCACTTCTCACCATCATCGTCGTCACCTGACTCGGGATGACGAGGAGCGTCCAGATCCAGGCGCGGTTTTTCGAGAAGTAGCCGAGCGCGGCGGACACCGCGAGGAGGCACGGCAGGCCGACGGTCCAGTACTCCGCCGCGTCCCAGGCCTCCCGACGGCCGCTGAGGGCATGGATGCCCAGCTCCAGCGCGACGCCGGCAACGGCACTGACGATGGCCACGGCGCGTCCGCCCATACGGGCAGCATATCGGCCGGAGCCTGGTCCTGCCGCAGTACCCGCACGGGATCGAGCCGCAGCGCCCGGCCAGACCGGCCGCGGCGCCCACGCCGGCACGTAGACGAGCCCGATGTTCTGACGCGCCGAGCCGGTCCCGTACACCGGGAGCTCCGGATCGAAGGAGACGAGGATGTCGCGAATCTCACGCGCGACATCGCCTTCGGGCCGATCGGGTCCGATCGGGTCGGATCAGGTCTGATCGGGTCTGATCCGGTCCCGTCCGCGCCTGCGGCGGTCGCGCGGGCGGATCAGGTCCCGCCTTCGCCCGCGTTGCGAGATAATTCGCAGGCTTCGGCGAGGTCGCGCCGGAGCCTTTGGCGGAGACCCGGGCAGGTCGGCAGGAACTTCCCATGACCTGCGCTCGTCTGTCAATCCGGCCTCATCGGGCCGCCACGAGCACAAGGAGACGGGGATGGACGGAAGCGCAGCAGCCGAGCAGAACGTCCTGGACGCCGGGCCGGCGGCGGTCCGGCCGGACCAAGTCACCGGGACGCCGGCCGGGTCGTTCGCGGCGCGCAAACGCGTTGCGGATCGCGTGTTTCGCGGGGCTCTCGCCTTCAACGCCGCGCTCACGATCTTCTGGATCTACCTGCTCGTCACGGGCGCCCACTCGTCGGTGTTCCCGAACTACCGCCCCGACCTCGCCGCTCTCGGCCGGATCGCGAGCGGCGTGCTCATCTTCTACGTCATCTGGGGCTTCATCTGGTACGGGATCAAGGCCGTGCTGCTGCGGCGCTGGGTGGGCTTCTCGGTCGAGGAGCGGCGGCAGGCGTTCTCGTCGCGGATGGACGAGCCGTACGAGGTGGCGGCGCTCACGGCACGGCATTCCGAGCGGCGCATCCGCATCGCCGACATGATCGGCCGGCGCGGACGCTTCATCACGCTTGCGTCAGCCGGTTTCTTCTACATGTACCTGACGCTCGTGTCCGAGCCGTCCGCCAACTTCGCGACGATCTTCCTCGCCGACAACCTGTTCGACGCGATCGCGACGAACTGGATCTTCCTGGGCTTCTACTATGCCAACGGCTACCTCGCCGCGGCGTTCTACGGCCCGCAGTCACGCGTCATGGACGGCGTGCTCGCGCGGGCCAACTGCCTGCTGATCACGACGCTCTGGACCGCCTTCAAGTTCGTGATGGTGCCGATCGGCGCGGCGCTGGCGGTGCTCTTCCCGCCCGCCCAGTTCGCGCTGCTCTTCGCCCTCATCTGGGGCGCCTACCTCGTCGTCGACGGACTGGCGGAGATCGGCGGGTCGCTGTTCGGACGCCAGCGGATCCGGGTGTGGGGCATCGGCGACATCAACCGCAAGTCGGTCGCCGGCGTGGTCACCGGGCTCGTCGGCGGGCTGGTGTTCTGTCTGTCGCTGGTCGCGTCGCAGGGGCTGCCCGCGCCCTGGTTCGCGCTCGCGGTCGTGATCCCGATCTCGAGCACGCTGCTCGAGCTCTTCTCCCCGCGAGGCACGGACGACTTCACGATGGCGACCGCCAACGCGCTCCTCTGCCTGGCTTTCGGGCTGCTGATGCAGTAGTCGGCACGCCGCCGTCCGGAGGCGCCAGGCTCATCTGCTGCGCGGCGTCCGCGCCCGTCCGATGCGACAATCGCTACACGGAGGGACGCGATCCATGGATGAGCATCCGACCTGCGGCAGAGGCCTGGCCGAGCATTCGGCGGTTCCCGCCGGACTCGGCCTGCTCATCGAGTGTCTCGGCGACAACCTCGAGCTGCACCTGCCGACCATCGACACCCGCACCGAGGCGGGGATGGCCGAGCACGGCGCCTATGCGACGCTGGTGGAGGAGTGCCGCGAGATCGGCCGCGAGCTGACGTCGATGTCGGAACGGATGGCGGCCTACCGGGACCTGCCCATGGCGCCCCATCACAGGGACGCGCTCGCGGATCCCACCATCCTGCACGCGTTCGAGCGATACGTGGCCGTGCAGGACCAGCTGGTGGAGCTCCTGCTGGGCGCCCGCGAGCGCGACCGGCAGATGCTCCGGGCCATGCGGAACGGGCAGTAGCCATGCACGCCGGCCAGCCGCACACCGGTGCCCCGCACCTCGTTCTCTACGACGGGGACTGCGGTGTCTGCGGCCGGTTCGCCCGGTTCCTCCGGACGCACGATCGCAGGCGGCTCTTCCAGCTGACTCCACGCGACGACGAGGACGGGCGGCGGTGGCTCGCGCGGGTTGACCCATCCGGCCAGCTCGACAGCATCGTGGTCGTCGTGAACCATCGATCGCAGACGCCCCGCGCGCTCGTCCGATCGCGAGCGATTCTCTTCGTGCTGCGATCGCTCGGCGGAGTGTGGCGCGCAGCCGCGGCGATCGCCGCGCTGGTGCCGCGCCCGCTCCTCGACGCCGCCTACGATCGGTTCGCCCGCCACCGCACGTTGCTCAACTCGCCCGACCGCTGCGAGATCCCCGACGCTCCCGGCCGCCACCTGCCCTGAATCCGGTGGCCCGCGCAGGGCCATTCGCGCCGCCCCCGCCCCCGTTCGCCCCGGGTGCTGTCCTGAAACGATCCAGCTCGGCCGGGCTGCGACGCGGGTGGTGAACACCGGAATCCGCGGTCACGTGTCGCATGCGACGGTTCTGCTGATCTTTGCGACATGGGTAACAGACCTCATCGGGGCCGATTGGTATGAACACCCGCACGACGAGCCGCTCCCCGATCTCGAGTCCGGTCTCGATGGAGGAGGCTTCCAATGGTGCGATCACTGCTGTCAGTAGCGCTGGCCGTGCTGCTGATGCCGGCGGCGGCGTGGGCCCAGCTCGCGTCGCAGACGGCGCTGGTCGGCACGGTGAGGGATAGCGGCGGAGGGGTGGTCCCCGGCGCCATCGTCCGCGCCGTCAATATTCAGACGCAGGACACGTACGAAACCGCTACGAACGCGCAGGGCCAGTACACGATCGTCGCCCCCCGCCTGGGGCGCTACGAGATCACGATCGCCCTCGACGGCTTCCGCACCTTCAAGGCCACCGGCGTGGAGCTGGCGGGCAACCAGGTGGTCCGCACCGACGCGGTGCTCGAGGTCGGCGACCTCTCCGAGGTCGTCACCGTGGAAGCGGCCGCGGCGATGCTCTCCACGGACCGGGCGGCGATTTCGCAGACGATCGACGAGCGCGCCATCTCGGAGCTGCCGCTGAGCGGCCGGAACGTGTGGCAGCTGGCCAGCACGACCCCCGGCGTGCTCGGGGGGCAGACGAGCGACATCGGCCTGACCTTCCGGGGCGCGGGGCAGCGGGACATCCAGAACAGCCTCACCCTGGACGGCATCAACGCGACCTCGAACCTGCTGGCGGCCACCAGCATGCGGCCGATCGCCGAGGCCGTCACGGAGGTGCAGGTGCAGACCGGCAGCACCTCGGCGGAGTACGGCTCCTATCTCGGCGTCCACGTGAACGTCGTCACCAAGAGCGGCACCAACGACTTCCACGGCACGTTCTACGAGTACTACCAGGGGGACGCGCTCGAGGCCCGCGGCTACTTCGACAACCGGTCGCTGCCGAAGAATCCCCGGCGGCGCGACCAGTACGGCATCCAGTTCGACGGCCCCGTGCTGATTCCGGGGCTGTACGACGGGCGGAACCGGACGTTTTTCATGGGGGCCTTCGAGGGCATCCGGTCCGAGTCGAAGAGCAGCTCGATCATCTCGGTGCCGACGGAGCGGATGCGCCGCGGCGACTTCTCGGAGGTGTCCACCCCCATTCGCAATCCCTTCACCGGGCAGCCGTTCGAGGGGAACCAGATTCCGGCGTCGATGATCTCGCCGGTCGCCCGGAGGCTGATGGAGTACTACCCGCTGCCGAACCTGTCCGGCACGGCGTCGAACTACCAGGGGCCGGTCTCGAACCGTGACGACGCCGATCAGGTGCTGGTGCGGGTCGACCAGAACCTGGGCAGCCGCGTGCGGCTCTACGGCCGGTACAACTGGCACGACAGCTATCTCTGGGACGGCTCGGCGATCGAGACCCAGAGCGTCATCCAGCCGCGGGTGAACAAGAACTATCTGTTCTCGTACGCCCACACCCTGAGTCCGGCGCTGCACAACGACTTCCGGATCGGCTACCACCGGATCGACTTCGACACGTTGAACTACTACTGGGTCAACGGCATCCAGGGGGCCGGCGCCGCGCTCGGCATCCCCGGGTTCGACGGGGACGTGGTCTACGGGAATCTCGGGATCCCGACCGTCGGCATCAGCGCGTTCAGCGGCCTCGGTGCCGGCGGCACGAACTGGCACCAGTTCGACACGACGTTCCAGATGTCGAACGTGCTGTCCTACACCCGCGGCACGCACAACATCCGGACCGGGTTCGACATGCGGAAGATGGCCACCGGCCGGCGCGCGCAGAACACCCCGCGCGGCAGCTTCACGTTCAACGGAGACATGAGCGGCTACTCGATGGCCGACTTCCTGCTGGGGCTGCCCCGGACGATCATCACCCCCTCCGAGCAGCTGCTCGGCCACGTCGGCCAGTGGCGGAACGGGTTCTTCGTCAACGACGTGTGGAACGTGATGCCGCGGATGACCCTGAGCCTGGGGCTGCGGTACGAGCTGAACACGCCGGCGCAGACCTACGCGGGCTTCGCATCGATGCTCGACGCGAACCTGCAGCAGATCATCCCGAACACCTTCCCGTCGCCCGGCTTCGAGTTCCACGAGCCGAACAACAAGGACATCGCGCCGCGGCTCGGGGCGACCTATCGTCTCTCGGACAAGACGATCGTGCGGGCGGGCTGGGGCGTCTACTACAACCCCAACCAGATGAACTCGTTCACGTTCCTGACGAACAACCCGCCGCTGGCGGCGCAGTTCACGTTCAGCAACGACCCGGCGAATCCGACCCTGTCCTTCGACAACCCCTTCGGAGAGGTCGGGCCCGGCGGGCCGCCGAACATGATCACGCCGAACCGGCACCTGCCGAACGCGCGGAAGAACCAGTGGAGCGTGGACATCCAGCACGAGATCCTGCCGTCCACCGTCGTCGACATCCAGTACCTGGCGTCGCGGACGAAGAACCTCGATCGCAGCTACTACCCGAACACGCCGCTGCCGGGGCCTGGCCCGATCGACGCGCGGCGGCCGAACCCGAACTTCCGCGAGATCCGGGTGATCCAGAACGACCTGATCGCGAACTACGACTCGCTGGCGCTGGTGCTCCGGCGCCGGATGACCGACGGATTCCAGGTGAACGCGCACTACACCTGGTCGCGGACCCGCGACATGGCGAACCACTCCAACTCCGGAGGCCGGATCGTCAACAACTACGACATCTGGAGCGACTACGGCCCGGCGGCGTGGGACATCCCGCACCGGTTCGTGCTCAGCTACATCTACGAGGTCCCGTTCCTGCGGAACCACGGGAACGCGATCGTCCGCGGACTGCTCGGCGGCTGGCAGGTGAGCGGGGTCACGACGCTCCAGAGCGGCACGCCGCTGAACGTGACCATCCAGGGGGATCGGGCCAACGTCGGCAGCCCGAGCCAGCGGCCGAACGTGGTCGGGACGCCGTCGGTCGACTGCCGGCCGAACCCGAACGGTCGCGGGCTGGTTGGCTGCATCGACCCGGCGGCGTTCGCCATGCCCGAACCATTCACATTTGGCAACGCGCCGCGTAACATGCTGCGGGGTCTCGGGTCGAAGACCACGGACATCGCGCTCGCCAAGACGTTCCACATCGGGACGACGCAGCTGCAGGTCCGGGGCGAGGTCTTCAACCTGTTCAACACCGTCAACTGGGGCAGCCCGAACACCACGTTCGGCGCCGCGAACTTCGGGAACGTCACGAGCGCCGGCACCATGCGGCGGGCCGAGCTCGGCGCCAAGCTCAGCTTCTGATCGGCTTCCGGGCCGTCCGCCAGGTCGGCGGACGGCCCGGTCACGGCCGACACGACGGCTGGGCGGCGCGTCCGGCCTGACAGGGTTCGGTTCACGGGAGGAGCCAGTGAGCGACATAGGGGTTCGTTTCTTGTGCAGCCTGACGGTCGCGGCGGCGATTGCCGCGGCCGGCGCGGTGCTGCCCGTCGCCGGGCAGGAGCCGCAGTACGACCTGCTCGTCAAAGGGGGGCATGTCATCGACCCGACGAACGGCCGTGACGGCGTGATGGATGTCGCCATTGCGGACGGCAAGATCGCCGCGGTCGCTCCGAACATCGACGCGGCGCGCGCGCGGCGGGTCGCCGACGCGTCCGGGCTGTACGTCGTCCCCGGGCTCATCGACATCCACGCGCACGTGTTCTATGGCACCGCCGACAACTCGTACCTGAGCGGCGGACCGACGGCCGCGCAGCCGGACGCCCACTCCTTCCGCTCGGGCCAGACCACGCTCGTCGACGTGGGGGGCGCGGGATGGCGGAACTTCCCGCAGTTCAAGGCCGAGATCATCGATCGCTCGCGCACGCGCGTGCTCTCCTTCATCAACATCGTCGGACACGGCATGAAGGGTGGCCCGGTGGAGCAGGACCTCGGCGACATGGACGCGAAGCTCACCGCGATGCGCATCCGCCAGTTCCGGGATTACATCGTGGGCATCAAGGTCGCGCATTACAGCGGGCCCGAGTGGGATCCGGTGCTGCGCGCCGTGCAGGCGGGGACCGAGACCGGCGTGCCGGTGATGATCGACTTCGGCGGCCACAACCCGCCGCTGTCGCTGTCGGACCTGCTGCTGAAGCACCTCCGGCCGGGGGACATCTTCACGCACGCCTACGCGCACGTGCGCGGACGCACGCCGATCGTCGACGAGAACGGCCAGGTGCGCCCGTACGTCTGGGAGGCGCGCAAGCGCGGCGTGATCTTCGACGCCGGGCACGGGGGCGGCAGCTTCCTGTACCGTCAGGCGGTGCCGGCCACGAAGCAGGGCTTCTACCCGGACGTGATCAGCACGGACCTGCATGCCGGCAGCATGAATGGCGGCATGAAGGACATCCTCAACGTCATGTCGAAGTTCCTGAACCTCGGCATGCCGCTCGCCGACGTGATCAAGGCGAACACCGCCACGGCCGCCGCGGTCATCAAGCGGCCGGACCTCGGACATCTCGGCGTCGGCGCGGAGGCGGATCTGGCCGTGCTGAACGTGCAGAAGGGCACCTTCGGGTTCATCGACACCGGCGGTGGCAAGGCGACCGGCACCCAGAAGCTCGAATGCGAGCTGACCGTCCGGGCCGGCCGCGTCGTGTGGGACCTGAACGGCATCTCGCACCGCCCCTGGGAGGACGTGCCGCCGCCGAACTTCGACGCGCGCCCGGGCCGCAGCACGAGCCGGTAAGGATCTGAAAGGCGCCCCGCACGGCGGGGCGCAGGGAGCGCACCATGTTCAGTCGCCGCCGTTTTCTCGAGAGCCTGTCCACCCTGCCGTTTGTCGGCGGGCTGCTCGGCCTGCCTGCCGGGGCGGCCGCCGCGCCGGCGCGCGCCGCCGCCAACGGGCGCGATTACTTCGCCGAGCTCGGCCTCGAGCCGTTCATCAACGCCGCGGGCACCTATACCGACATGACCGCGTCGCTGATGCCGCCGGAGGTGATGCAGGCGATCAACTACGCGTCAGAGCACTATGTGATGCTCAACGAGCTGCACGACAAGGTGGGCGAGCGCATCGCCAGCCTGGTGCAGGCCGAGGCCGCGATGGTCACGGCCGGAGCCGCCTCGGCGCTCACGCTCGGCACCGCGGGGGTGCTCACCGGCACCGACCGGCGGAAGGTCGTCGACCTGCCCAACCTCCAGGACATGAAGAGCGAGGTGATCATCCAGAAGTCCCACCGCTTCGGCTACGACCACGCCGTGCGCAACTGCGGCGTGCGCCTGATCGAGGTCGAGACGGTGGAGGAGCTGGAGCGCGCGGTCACGTGGCACACCGCGATGATGCTCTTCTACAACAACAACAACAGCGTCGGCCAGATTCCGGATCACGAGTTCGTGCGCCTCGGGAAGAAGCATGGCGTTCCGACGCTCAACGACGCGGCCGCCGACGTGCCGCCGGTCGAGAACCTCTGGAAGTACACGAAGATGGGGTTCGACCTGGTGGCCTTCTCGGGCGGCAAGGGCATCCGCGGGCCGCAGAGCGCGGGCCTGCTGCTCGGACGCAAGGACCTGATTGAAGCGGCGCGGCTGAACGGGCCGCCGAACGGCAACGCGATCGGCCGCGGCATGAAGGTCAACAAGGAAGAGATGCTCGGGATGCTCGTCGCGCTCGAGCTGTACCTGAAGAAGGACCACGAGGCCGAGCGCCGCGATTTCGACGAGCGGGCCGAGGCCGTCCGGAAGGCCGCGACCTCGGTCACGGGCATCCAGGCGGAGATCTTCGTGCCGGAGGTGGCCAACCACGTACCGCACGTCCGGATCACGTGGGACCCGAAGGACGTCGGCATCACCCCGGAAGATGCCGTGGCCGCGCTGCGCGACGGCGAGCCCTCGATCCGCGTCAGACCGAGCCGTGAAGACATCACGGTCGGCGTGTGGATGATGCGTCCCGGCGAGCACACGGTCGTGGCGCGGCGCATCCGCGAAGTGCTCCAGAGCGGCCGGAGCGCCCGGCCGGCGGCCGGTCCGGCATGATACGAGCGCTCACGCGCGGGCTGATTTCCCTCCTCCTCGTCGCCTCCGCCGCCGGTTGCTCCGGCGGCGGGGGACGCTTTCCCGATCGGCCGATCATTCTGATCTGCCCGTGGTCCGCCGGCGGCGGCACGGATCGCGTCGCTCGCCAGCTCGCGGTCGGCCTCGAGCAGGAGCTCGGCGTTCCCGTCAATGTCGTCAACGCGACCGGCGCGTCCGGGGTCACCGGGCACACGCGCGGCGCGCTCGCCCGGCCCGACGGCTACACGATCACGCTCATGACGGCGGAGCTCAACATGCTCCACTGGCGTGGGCTGACCCCCATCACGTGGCGCGACTTTCGCCCCTCCGCGCTCGTCAACCGCGACCCGGCGGCGCTGTTCGTGCGCCGTGATGCGCCCTGGCGCACGCTCGCCGAGCTGAACGGCTACGTCCGTACCAACCCTGGCACACTGCGGGCCTCGGGCACGGCGCTGGGGGGAATCTGGCATCTCGCGATGGTCGAGTGGCTGACCGCGATCGGCGCCCCGTCCGACGCGGTGCGCTGGATCTCGATCGAGGGGGCGTCGCCGTCGATGCAGGAGCTCATGGCCGGCGGCCTCGAGGTCGTCGTGACGAGCCTGCCCGAAGCGCGCTCGTTGCTGGATGCCGGCGAGATCCGGGCGCTCGGCGTCATGGACGCCGAGCGGGTCACGCAGTTTCCGGACGTGCCGACGTTCGGGGAACAGGGCGTGAGTGCGGCCATCGGCACGTGGCGCGGCGTGGGCGTGCCGGCGGAGACGCCCGACGCCGAGGCGGCCGCCATCGCGTTGGCGCTGGAGAAGGTCGTCACCGGCGGCGAGTACCGCGAGTTCATGCGCCGCGCCGGCTTCAACTGGGCCTATGAAGGTCCCGGGGAGTTCGACGCGACGCTCGATCGGCTCGACGGGACCTTCGGCCGGTTGCTCGCCACCGATGCCTTCGCCGATCTTGGCAGCCACATCGTCGGGCCCATGGTGTTTCCGTCGATCATCGCCGGACTCGGCGTGGTCATCCTGGTGATCCTGCTCGCGACGGGCGGCCTGCGGAATACGGGCGCGGCCGACCGGTTCTCCGCGCGCGGAGCCGGGCGGGTGGCGCTCGTCCTTGGCGCGATCGGCCTGTACCTGATCGCGGCCGAGCCGCTCGGCTTCGTGCTCACGGCCGGCGCGATCACGGCCTTCCTGATGTGGCTGCTCGACGTGCGGGTGCGGACGGCGCTGATGGTCTCGGTCTCCGTCGTCGCGGTCGTCTATCACATCTTCGCCGTCATGCTCCGCGTGCCGCTGCCGCGCGGGGTGCTTGGCTGGTAGGAATCGAACAGGATGACGGACGCCGCGTTCCTGCAGGCGGTCGAGCTCGTGCTGCTCGACCCGGTGGTCTGGGTGGTGATCATCGCCTCCGCCTTCTATGGCGTGTTCATGGGGGCGACGCCGGGGCTCAGCGCGACGATGGCGGTCGCGCTCCTGGTACCGGTCGTGTACTTCATGGACCCGGTGCCGGCGTTCGCCGCGCTCGTCACGCTGACCGCCGCGGCGATCTTCGCGGGCGACATCCCGGCGGCGCTGCTGCGGATTCCGGGCACGCCCGCCAGCGCCGCCTTCACGGACGACGCGTACGGGCTGACGCGGCGGGGTGACGGGGAGCGCGTGCTGGCGGTGTGCCTGATGGGCAGCGCCGTCGGCGGCATGTTCGGCACGATTCTGCTGATCCTGTTCGCGCCACTCCTGGCCGACGTCGCCGCCCGCACGTTCAGCGTCATCGAGTACTTCTGGCTGTACCTGATTGGCCTGAGCTGTGCCGTCGTGGTGTCGCGCGATTCGATGCTACGCGGGTTGCTGGGTCTCGTCGTCGGGCTGCTGCTCGGTTCGATCGGACTGAGCGCCGTGCACGCGGAAGCGCGCCTGACGTTCGGCCGTCCCGAGCTCTACCAGGGTGTCAACTTCATTCCGGCGATGATCGGCCTGTTCGGCGCGTCGGAGATCCTGAGGAGCCTGTTCGCGCCGGCGCTGGTCGACGAGCGGCCGGTGGAGACGCCGGCACAGTCCGGGGTCGCGGGCGGCCGGTTCTCCCGGCTGGCGGCCCTGGCCGGCGGCCAGGGGCTGACGCGTGGGACGTCGTTTCTGGTCGGGCGCCCGTGGCACCTGCTGCGCTCCAGCACCGTGGGCTCGTTGATCGGCATGCTGCCCGGCGCCGGAGCCGACATCGCGTCGTGGGTCTCCGTCGCGGTGTCGAAGCGCTTCTCGAAGAAGCCCGAGGACTACGGCCGGCAGTCGATGGAAGGGGTCGCCGACGGCGCAACGGCGAAGAACGCGGCGCTCGCCGGCGCCTGGATCCCGGCGCTCGTCTTCGCGATTCCGGGCGACTCGATCACTGCGATCGTCATCGGCGTGCTGTTGATGAAGGACATCACGCCCGGGCCGGACATCTTCACGCGGCAGGCGCCGATCCTCTACAGCATCTATCTGCTGTTCGTCATCGCCAACCTCGTGCTGATCATCGCGGGTATTGCAGCCATCCGGACCGCCGGGCTGATCCAGCGCGTGCCGCGGCGCGTGCTGCTGCCGCTCGTGCTGCTCTTCTGCATCACCGGCGCGTACTCGATCAACGGCAGCTACTTCGACGTCGCCGTCATGGGGCTGATGGGGTTGCTGGGCTTCGCGCTCGAGCGCCGCGACGTGCCGACGGGCCCGGTCGTCCTCGGCATCCTGCTCGGCGTGCCGCTGGAAGAGCGGTTCATCCAGACGCTCTCGTCGTCGGAAGGCAACTTCCTCGTGTTCTTCTCGCGGCCGGTCGCGGCCGGGCTCGGGCTGCTGGCGATCGCGCTCTGGAGCGCACCGGTCGTCCTCTGGGCCAGGCGGCGATTCCGGCACGAGAAGCGGGAGGAAGCGACGCGCGTCTGAGGCCGGGTTACCCGGCGGCGACTTTCGTCCTCAGCCGCCGCTGCCGGTACCACCGGCGCATCCGGTAGCCCGCCAGCAGCAGGCGCGGTGCGATCCGGAGGAGCGCGATCAGGGCGGCCGTTCCGCGCGACGGCTCGAGCGCGTTGGCCGCCTCGAAGCCGGCGATGGCGCCCCGGATGTCGCCGCCGCGCAGCGCCAGCCGCGCCTGCTCGTAGTGCCGCCCTGCCGCGAACCGGCTGCGCTGGGCCTCGACGACCACCCGCTGCGCAGGCGTGAGGTCGTAGCGCGCGATGCGGTCCATGGCGCGCAGCGCGCTGTCCAGCATCCGGATCGGGTCGGACGAGAGACTGCCGGCGCGCTTCCGGTACTTCGCCAGCACGCGCTCGTCGCGCGCGAAGCGCCCGCCCCGGTGCAGCAGGCGCACCCACAGCTCGAAATCCTCGCTGCTGCGCAGCGACTCGTCCCAGCCGCCGGCCGCCAGCAGCGCCTCGCGCCGGATCGTCGCGAACCCGATCACGTAGCACTCCTGCCCGACGACGCGCTCGAACGTGATCGGTCCGGGAGGAGGTGCGAGGCTCATGCAGTCCACGCCGGCCTCGGGCACGTCGCCGGTGATCAGGGCGTTCGAGAAGACGACGTCGAGCGCGGGATCGGCGTCGAACATCGACGCGTGCGTCTCGAGATACGCGGGCTCCCACAGATCGTCGGCGTCGAGCGGCGCGATCAGCCGGCCGCGCGCCGCGCGGAGTCCGGCATTGCGCGCGCCCGCCAGACCCCGGTTCTCCTGGACGACGTACTGGATGCGGGATCGCCAGGGCTCGATGGCCCGCTCGAGGTTGACCGTGTCCGGGCAGCCGTCGTTGACGACGATGACCTCGTAATCGGTGAACCGCTGCGCGAAGGCCGATTCGAGTGCGTCGCGGATGTAGGCGGTGACGTTGTAGGCCGGAACGATCACGCTGACCGTCGGACCGGACTGCGGCTGAGGCATCGATAGGGGCTCAGCAAGAGCGCTGCCAGAGTACGGAATCGTGTAGCTGGCGGCTGGCGGCTGGCGGCTGGAGTAGCCTGCAGCAAAGGGCCGGCAGTGGTTCCCGGGTGCCCGGTGTCAGCGGGCAGCTGCCAGCCACCGGAACAGTCGTGTATCGGGAGCGAACATCGGACCCGTCCGACGCGATACGATCAAGGGCGTCGTCAATCTTTCAGACAGGAGATTCGAAATGTCCGATTCGTCGCTCGCGCAGCTGCTCCGGCTCGACTCGCCGCCCGTCGCCATTTCCTTTGTCGACGCGCCGCCGGACGGCATTCCGCGAGTAGCGGCGTCGGAGCCGGCGGGTTGTGGCTACTGGCGTCGCGCGGCGCAGGGAGAGGTGTTCTACACCGTCGCGGACGATCACAAGCGCTGCCCGATCGGGGCCCACACGCACAACGTCACGCTGTCGCCGGCCGAGCAGCAGGAGCTGATGGGGCTGGTCGGGACGATGGTCGAGCTGGCGTACATCCGGATGGAGGAAGTGCCGCAGATTCCGACGCGTCGCTCGCCGCTCAAGGTTGCGGTCTACGCCCCTCTGGAGAACGCGCCGGTGGAGCCGGACGTCGTCCTCGTGCGCGGCAAGGCGCGACAGCTCATGCTGCTGGCCGAAGCGGCGCAGGCGGTGGGCATCGCCGGGGCGGGCCCGACGATGGGCCGGCCGACGTGCGCCGCGCTGCCGGAGGCCATCAACTCCGAGCGGACCGCGGCCAGTTTCGGCTGCGTCGGCAACCGCGTCTACACGGGCGCGGGAGACGACGATGCGTACTTCGCGATTCCGGGCGGACAGCTGGCGGCGCTCGAGGCGAAGCTCGCGGTCATCGTGCGCGCGAACGAGGAGCTGGAGAAGTTCCATCGCGCGCGAGCAGCGGGGCACTGAGAAGCGACCCCGCTCGACGATCAGCGCTCGTGGCCGGGTGGCGGGTATCGTGACGCTTCGTCGTCCAGGACCAGCACCCAATCCAGTGCCTCACCCGGGTCGGGCGGCGTGAATCGCCGTTCGCCGCGCGCGGGGAAGGTGCCGATGGCCGTAGCCTCGCCCGTCCTCGGATTGAACCACCACGCCTTCACCTGCGCGCCGGCAATCGCGTCCATGCGGACCGTGAACGCCCGCCCGACAGGCGCGTACACCATCGCGTAGGTGCGGTCGACGTCGCGCGTGGCGACGAAGCGGTAGCGTCCTTCGCCCGGCACGCTCGTCGGTACGCGATCCGTCACGATGACGGTCTGATCCGGAATGCGGGTGAGGAACGGGCGCGACTCGATGAGCGCGCGGCCGTGCTGCATCTGCGCCGCGCCGGGCGCCTCGATGGCGTCCTGCCACGGCAGCAGCGGGTTGTTGACGGGCGCGCGCTCCGGGGTCCACATCTGCCAGACCGCGTGGTGTCCGTAGGTGTGGCCGAAAGCGCCGGAGAACAGGTCCCAGTAGAGCGGCCGCCGCACGTCGGCGGAGATCGAGTGACCCAGCTTCGCCGCGTCGAAGGAGACGGGGTGATCCTCGTAGATCGGCTCGCCATCGATCACGGGCTTCACGGGCGTGCGGGCGTAGTCGGCGGCAGTCCGGTCGTAGCGGCCGGTGAACTCCGGCGCGTGGCCGTTCTGCCGCATGTTGACGTCGAGCCACGGCTCGTCGTGGAACCACGTCGACGAGCCCTGGCCGCCGGGCGGATGGAAGGTGATGAGGTGCGCGCCGCCATCGCCGGCGCGCAGTCCTTCGGCCATCGCCCGGACGATCGCGCGGTGCGCGTCGCTCTCAATCGGCCGGTCGCCTCCGACGATCCAGATCACGCCGGCCTCGCGATACCGGCGGCCGAGCCATTCGCCGTACGCGCGCGCGTTGTCCGGCGTGAAGATCTCCGGCCCCACACCCCACTTCAGGTTCCACTTGTCGCCCCAGGTGGGCAGCAGGCCGACGTACAGTCCGAGCGCGTTGGCGCGGGCGACGATCCAGTCGACGTGCGCGAAGTAGGCCTCGTTCGGCCTCGCCGGGTCGTTGTCGACGAGTGGCGTATGTCCGTACACGTTCGGCACGCGCAGGCCGTCGAGCTCCGCGAGCGCGACCGCCTGGATGACGGTGAACCGGCGCTCGGCGCGGTTGCGCAGGTACCGGTCGGCCTCCTCGCGCGTGAGCCGGTGGAAGAGCTCCCACGCCGTGTCGCCGAGCCAGAAGAACGGCTGGCCGTCCTCCATCACCAGAAACCGGCGATTCTCCGAGACCCGGAGACGGGGCAGCGGATCGGCGGCGGCTGCCGCAGCCGCGCCGAGCAGCGCCGCCGCGACGACTGGAACCATGGCGCGGAAGGACCGCGCCCTCACCGTGCCGCTCCCGAACCCTGCAGCGTGAAGACCAGGAAGTACTGATAGGGCAGGAACGTGTGCTCGGCGGCCACGGCGAAGCCGTGCTCCGTCATCTGCCGGATGAGATCCTCCTTCGCGATCTTCATCCCCTCGGGCGGACCCACCGGCAGCTCCCGCTTGTGGAAGTCGATCATCACGACCTGGCCGCCCGGCTTCAGCTGCTTCTTCATGTGGGCGAGATAGCCGGCCTGGTCCTCGACGTGGTGCCACACGTTGACGATCAGGAACCGGTCGACGGGCTCGGGCACGAGCGGGTCGTCCGGCGGCGCCAAAATGGAGGAGACGTTGTGCAGCCCCATGTCCCGCACGCGCCGGTTCAGGTGGCGCACCATGTCGGGGCTGACGTCGACGGCGTAGACGCGTCCTTCCGGGCCGACGTGATGTGCCAGGCGCACGGTGAAGTAGCCCGAGCCCGCGCCGATGTCGGCGACGACCTCGCCGGGTCTGACGTTCAGCGCCTGCATGACCTCGTGCGGCTTCTGGTAGGCGTCGCGCGTCGGGTCCTCCAGCGCGGCGATGTAGGCATCCGGATCGCCGTGCATCCGGTGCATCTCGTGCTGATCGCGTGCGTCCTGCCCGGCGGCCGGCATCGCAGCAGCCAGCAGAACCGCGAATGTCGCGCTCACCCGGATCACGTCGGCCCTCCCTTCTCCAAAGCACGTGGGACGCAAGTACCGCGTCCGTGCCGCGTTCGATCTACACCTCGAGCAGTTGTCGTCCGCCTGCCTGCTCGAAGACCTCCCGGGCCCGGGACGAGGCGGCCTCGGCTTCGCCGAGCAGCTGCTCGAACAGCGGCTCGCCGCGCAACGGGTCCCAGAACGGGTCGGTCCGGAGCGGATGCGGGCAGCAGAACCCGCCGCGCACGGCGCGCTCGAGCAGGGCGAGCGCCTCGTCGGGGGCGTTCACGTGCGCGATGAAGGTGGCCAGGAGAAAGAAGCCCTCCGGGTCCGTGAAGCTGCTCTCACGCATCTCGCGGAGCTTCGGCCGCAGCGCGTCGATGTCCCCCATCAGCGCCAGCCGGTACGTCGTCCCGATCAGCCGGGCGATCGCGTGCGGGTTCGCCCGCTCGAGCGCCTCGATGGTCGGGATCGCGCTGAGGTCACCGCGGCGCATGTGCGAAAGAATCGCCGCGTACGGCGGGCTGCCGCAGTCCGTGGCAATCGCCTGGTCGAGCTCGCGCAGATGGAAGTACGTGTACGCGACGCTCGTCGGCGTGGCCGCGTCGAGCGTACGCACCCGATCGTACGCCGCCAGCGAGGCGTCGAGCAGGCCGCAGTACCGGCAGGTGGTGACCAGCCCCGCGAACAGGTCGGGGCTGGTCCGCGACCGTGCGCGCGTGAGCAGCCGGGCCATCGCGTCCATCGCCCGGCCGGTCTCCGCCTCGACGTGCGCATAGAGGTTGTGGGCCGCGGCGAGGTCCGGGTTCAGGGCCAGGGCCCGTTCGAACGCGCGCTCCGCGCGGACACGATCGCCGGGGAACTCGGAGCCGCCGTATTTCGCGAGCACGCGCAGCACGCGGCCGAACCGCGCCCAGGCCGGCGCGTACCCGGGATCCTTCTCCACCGCCTGCTCGTACAGCGCCCGGGCGTCCAGCCAGCGCGACGAATCGGCCGCGAGCTGGTTGGCCCGGAGGAACAGCGCGTACGCTTCCGGGTTGGCCGGGACGTCCTGACGCAGCACACGGTAGTCCCGCGCGGAGAGCGACACGTGCAGCGCCGAGACGATCGCGTTCGTGAGCGCGTCCTGCAGGTGGAAGAGGTCGTCGACGGGCGCCTGCATCGTGTGCGACCAGAGCAGCGACCCTTCCGGCATCGCCACCAGCCGCGCCGCCACGCGCACCTGGCCGCCGACGCGGAGCAGCGTGCCCGTCACGACGGCGTCCACCTGCACTTCAGCCGCGAGCGCCCGCAGGTCCTGCGCCCCCGTCCCGCCGCCAGTGCCCGCGGAGAGCGGCGAGCGCACGACCACCGAATCGAGGCTCGCCAGGGCCGCCGACACCGCATCGGGCAGGCTGAAGCCCAGGAAGTCGATCTCCGCGTCCGGCTTCAGCAGCGTGAACGGCAGGACGATGAGCCGGGTGAGCGTGGTTTGACGGGGCCGGCCGATCTCCGTGGTCGCGGCGTCGACGTCGGCGCGCAGCCCCGACAGAAATGCCGTCGCCGAAGCGTGGCGCTCCGCAGGGTTCTTCGCCAGCGCCCGCCGCAACGCCGCTTCCACCCCTGCCGGTGCCGCGCCGGGGGGCAGCGGCCGCGGCTCCTCGAACGCGATCGCGTGGATGAGGTCGACGAGGCTCGGCGCGTCGAAAGCCGCCCGCCCCGCGATCATCTCGTAGATCAGCGCGCCGGCCGCGAAGAGGTCGGTCCGGTGGTCGATCTGCCCGCCGCGCAGCTGCTCCGGCGACATGTAGCGGGGCGTGCCGACCAGCATGCCGTCCTGCGTGAGCCGCGTCTCGGCCGAGTCGCCGGAGCTCGGCCCGGTCACGAGGCCGAAATCGAGGAGCTTCACGCCGTGCGGCGTCAGGAAGATGTTCGCCGGCTTGAGATCGCGGTGGACGAGGCCGCGTTCGTGCACCACCGCGAGCGTTCCGAGGATTGATTGCCCGATGCCCAGCGCCTCCTCGAGCTCCAGCGGCCCGCGCGCGAGCCGCGCGGCGAGCGACTCCCCCTGGAGCAGTTCCATCACCAGGAAGTCGGTGTCGTCCTGCGCGCCGATGTCGTGCACGGCGCAGATGCCCGGGTGATTGAGCGCCGCGATGGCGCGGGCCTCCCGCTCGAAGCGCGCCCGCCGCTCGGGATCGCGCGAGACTTCCGGGCGCAGGACCTTCACCGCGACGTGCCGCCCGAGGCGGCTGTCCACCGCGCGATAAACCTCGCCCATGCCCCCTGCGCCGAGGGGCGCTTCAATCTCGTAAGGTCCGAGCCGCGTACCGGGTGCCAGTGCCATGCGTGTCCGCCCCGCAGGGGGGCAGCCCAATTATCCTGCGGGACGGACCGGAGTGGCTCAGTCGAGCAGCGGGTCGATCGTCTCGATGCTCCCGTCCTCGCGATATGTGAGCTTTGCGACCTTGATGTTGCGAAGGTGGGTCTGTCCGTCCGACAGCTGCGTGTCGTGGTAGAAGAGATACCACTGGCCCTGGTGCTCGACGATCGAGTGGTGGTTCGTCCACCCGAGCACCGGTTCGAGAATCCGTCCGCGGTACCGGAACGGCCCGTAGGGCGACGAGCCCGTCGCGTAGACGATGAAGTGCGTGTCGCCGGTGGACCAGGACAGGTAGTACGTGCCGCGGTACTTGTGCATCCACGCGGCCTCGAAGAAGCGCCGTGCGTTGTCGCCCGCGGTGAGCGGCGTTCCCTGCTCGTCGGTGATCACGGCGTCGCGCGGCGGCTCGGCGAAGCCGAGCAGGTCATCGCGCATGCGGGCGACCTTCGGCATCAGCGCCGGCTCGCCTGCCGCCGGATACACGTCCTCGCCGCGGTACTCGCCCGTCGCCCACCGCTGCAGCTGTCCACCCCAGATGCCACCGAAATACATGTAATACGCCCCGTCGTCGTCCTTGAACACGGCGGGGTCCATGCTGAACGAGCCCTCGATCGGCTGTGGCTGCGCGGTGAACGGGCCCGCCGGGTTGTCGCTGACGGCGGCGCCGATGCGGAAGACGTCCTGCTTGTCCTTCGCCGGGAAGTAGAGGAAATACTTCCCGTCCTTCTCCGCCGCGTCCGGCGCCCACATCTGCCGGCCCGCCCACGGCACGTCCTTGATGTCCAGCGCGACGCCGTGATCGGTGACGAGCCCGCCGACCCGCTCCATCGAGAAGACGCGGTAGTCGCGCATCGCGAAGTGGCTGCCGAGGTCGTCGGCAGGGACACCCGCGTCGATGTCGTGCGAGGGGTAGACGAACAGCTTCCCCTGGAACACGTGCGCGGACGGATCCGCGGTGTAGACATGGGTGACGAGCGGACGCGTGAGGAACCGGTCCTCGCCGGTCACCGCGTGCGGACTGGAACGGTCGCCGGACATGCCGCCAGCCAGAAGGACAGACGAGACCGCGGCAATCGACAGGGCGCTTCTGTGCATCGACGTTGACCTCCCTCGCTCGTCGGGACGGTAGGATAGCCCGCGAGGGCCAGTCAACGAAAGATCGCGGTCAGGGGCGCTGGCGCAGCACGAGCGCGCCGGCCATCGCGTCGTAGGTGACGAGCGCGACCTCACGGGGCTCGAGGGGCAGCACCTGCCGGAACGCGAGCCGGGCCGGCACGTGACCGGGTCCGGCGCCGGGCGCTCTGCCGGCTGCCTGCGGGGGCGAGGTCGAATCGTCAGTCCCGACGGGATCGGTCCGCTCGAACGTCACCTCGACGTCGGCCTCGCCCGCAGCGAGCGGCACCTCGACGAACACGTACAGCCGCCGGTCCTGCCGCAGCCCGCCGCCGCGCACGATCCGGTCGTGCACCGTTCGTCCGTCGTGTGCGACCCGGAGCCGGTACTCCGCCGTCCGCCCCTCGCACACCACCGACTGCCGCATGTGGGCCGGCAGCCGCTTCAACTCGTCGGCGCCGAGCTCGCGGCACGTTTCGATCCGCTCGGGCCGGGCGCTCCAGGCCAGGCGGAGCAGGGCCTCTCCGCCCGATGCCGCCAATGGATAGTGCGACAGAGAGAGCATGCCGGCGACGCAGGCGGCCGGCAGCGCCGCGGCGGCGAGCCGGATGGGAAGACGTCTCATCGCGGCGCTCCTGCGGCTTCGCACTCCACGCTGGTCTCGACCTGCCGGGCGGCCGCCGGGGGCGGCAACGCGGCGATGGACGCGGCGAAGTCGTCGAACGCGGCGCGCATGCCCCGGCGGTCCGAGGCGTTCACCCACACCACCCGCACGCGGCGCCGATCCACGCGTGCCTGCAGTTCCGCCTCCCGCTCGTGATACACGCGCGCCGTGAGCCACTGCGGCCCCTCGCGGTGCCGGCAGTCCCGCGGCGGGCACGCGGCAACGAGCACGCCTCCCGCGCCGCCGCGCACGAGCAGCTCGATCACGGACGTATGCAGGTTGCCGGCGCACGACACGGGGAAGGGCAGCCCGCCCCGCGCGGCGGTCTCCGCGTCGAACCGCGCGGCCCCCTGCTCGCAGCCGATGACGACGAGCGCGCCGGGCTGCCAGTCCGGCCCGGCAAGGAGCGCACGCACGCGTGCCAGCTGGTCGCGTCCGGTGCGCCCGGGCGGCCCGATCCCCATCGGCGCACACGAGCCGGCACAGATGCCGCAGCTGACGCACAGCGACGGATCGACGTGCGCGAGCAGCTCCGGCCGGCCATCCGTACGCGTTGTCATCGTGATCGCGTGGTACGGGCAGTCCAGCGCGCACTGCTCGCAGCCGGTGCACAGGTCCTCGTCGACAACCGACGGCGGCGCCTCGTCGCGCCGTGGGCGCGTGAACAAGGGCACGGCGGCGAGCGCCACGAGGACGACCAGGCCCGCCGTCAGTGCGCCGGCCGGACTCATCTGTCGTGAGATCGGCAGCCAGAACGCGAAGAACAGGTCGACCGGCACGGTCTCGGGCAGCGTGAACGGGCTGGCTTGGGGCGCCATCTCCAGCGGGAGCAGCACCGCCGCCGCGGTCAGGACGCCGACGATTGCCCAGAGCAGTCCCCGCGGCGGCAGCAGCGCCGGACGCGCGACGCGCCGGATGTGCAGCCAGAACACCACGCCGGCGCCGAGCGGAAGCCCCACGTGCGCGAACAGCGTGAGGAAGAAGAACGCGGTGGGGACCGGGCTCTCGCCCGTGAACGCGCGGCTCGTCGGCTCGGACAGCACCGGCAGCGCGTCGGCCAGCCGCGCCCCTTCCCGCGCGAGCAGGCCGCCGAAGGAGTCCCACACCATCACGTAGCCGGTCCAGCCGCAGACCATCAGCAGCGCGAGCAGGCCGACGCCGCTCACCCACGCGAGCGCGTGCGGGCCCCAGCTGCGCCGTTGCGCGAGCATCCGGAACGCGTGCACCAGCGTGGCGACGACGGCGAGATCGCTGGCGTAGCGGTGGAGGCCGCGAACCCAGTTGCCGATCCACGGGTTCGCCGTGAGCCAGGCGACCGAGTCCCAGGGGGACCCGACCCGGTAGAAGAGCAGCAGCCACAGTCCCGTGGCCACCAGCACGAGGTACAGCAGGACGACGATCGTGCCGCTCTGATAGAGGGGATTGAACCGCCAGCCGTACAGGCGGTTGCAGAGTGCGTCGGCCGCCGCGAGCGGACGGGACGCGGCGCGTGCGAGGAGGCGGGCAGCGGGAGCCATCGGGACCGTGAGGCTACTGTGGCCCGGCGTCCCGCTGCCGGCGCATGACGCCGATCATACCGGCGGAGGCGGGTTGTGCCGTACACATGGGCCATGCCTGCCGGCTCTCCCGACTCCACGCGTCTGTCCACGTCCGGCGACGACATCCCGCTCGGCCAGCGGCTGTTCGACAACATCTTCCTGCTGCTCGCGCTCGGGTTGTTCGTGATGCTGCTCTTCTACACGGGCTGGGGGCTGCTCGAGATCACGACGCTGCCGCCGGCGCCGCTTCCGTGAGGTGTGCGATGCACATCGAGACCCATACCGCGCTCGAGGCGCCGCGCGGCAACTGGTGGAAACCGGCGCACCCGTCCGAGAAGCTCTGGGTCGGTATCGCCTTCGCGTGGTGCATGGTGCTCTTCGCGATGATGCCGCTCTGGCACTGGAAGGGCGGGCAGAACCCGTCCGGCATCCGCAGCCGGACGACGCCGGATGCCTACATGGCCCGGGTGGTCGAATTCATCCAGACTTACCAGACCGGCGACCACAACGGGATCCCCATCGTCAGCCCGCCGCCCGGCGGGCACGTGTACCTCGCGGCCTTCTCCTACCAGTGGCTGCCGATCATCCGTCTTCAGAAGGGGGTCGAGTACACGCTGCACCTCTCGTCGCTCGACGTGAACCACGGGTTCTCGCTCTACCCGATCAACGTCA
>CAYUPN010000048.1:0-29849 GCA_964446605.1 uncultured Bifidobacteriaceae bacterium
CTAGAATAACGTGTATGTTTCACACGCTGGTGACGGGCGCACGTTCGCATGCCGGGCTGCTCGTCAGGGCCATGCCGGGCCGTCTCGCGGCCAGCCTGGCGCTCGTCGTCATCGGCGGGCTCCTGGAGTTCGGCGCCGTCGCTTCGCTGCTGCTCGTCCTGTCGTCGCTCGGCCTCGACTCGGGCGGGGAGACGGGTGAGCTCGTCGACCACGGCACGGACCTGCTGTCCGCGCTCGGACTGCCACCCGGGCTGGAAGTGTCCGTGGCGACGTACGTCGTGCTCGTCGTCGCCCAGGCGCTCACGCTGCGCGCCCAGACCATCACCGCGCTCGCGATCGAGTATCGGTTCGTGGCCTGGATGCGTGCCGGGCTTTTCGAGTCGGTCACGGCGGCCGCCTGGCCCTTCATCGTCCGATCGAAGGGCACTGATTTCAGCCATGCGCTGACCACCGAGCTGGATCGCGTCGGCCTCGCCACCTATCAGCTGTTGTGGACCGTGACCGGTGTGTGCGTGCTGGCGGCGCAGATCGCGGTCGCGCTGCGCATCTCGGTGCCGTTGACCCTGCTGGTCGCACTGGCCGGCGGCCTCCTTGCGCTGGCGGTGCTGCCGGCCATGCGCGGCGCGCGCCAGAGCGGCGAGGCCATTTCCTCTGCCACGGCCGATGTCCACGCGATGGCCGTCGAGCAGATCGCGGGATTGAAGACGGTCAAGAGCCAGGGGCTCGAAGAGCCGAGCGCGCGCGAGTTCGTGGAGCGCGCGTATGCGGTCGCCGACACCGCGGGGCTCGTCGCCCGGCGCCAGGCGAACGCGCGTGCCTGGTACGAGGCGGGGGCCGCCCTCCTGCTCGGGCTCGTGCTCATCGCGGCCGTCCGGTTGCTCGCGCCATCACCAGCGGCCCTCGTCATCCTGGTGTATCTCAGCGCCCGGGTGCTTCCACGCATCTCTGCCCTCCAGCAGGGGGCCCACCACTACGCCTCGGCCCTTCCGGCGCTGGCACGGGTCGTGTCACTGCGCGACGCCTGTGACGCGGCCCGCGAAGCGATCGCCAGACCCGGACGCGCGCCAGCCTTCGACGACCGCATTGCGCTCGAGCACGTGACGTTCGCGTACGAGGCAGACCGTCCCGTTCTCGACGATGTGAACCTGACGATCCGGCGGGGGGAGACGACCGCACTGGTTGGACCGTCGGGCAGCGGCAAGACGACCCTGGCGGATCTCGTCATCGGCCTCATCGTGCCGCAGCAGGGCACCGTCACGATCGACGGGGCCCGGCTCGATGCCGGGTTGCTGGCCGGGTGGCGGGAATCCATCGGCTACGTCGCCCAGGAGTCGTTCTTCTTCCACGACACCATCCGCGCGAACCTGGTCGCCGCCGCTCCGGACGCGTCGGACGATGACATCCACGAGGCGCTCGACCTCGCGGCATGCGACTTCGTCCGCGGGCTTCCTGCCGGTCTCGACACCGTGGTCGGCGATCGCGGCGTCCGGCTCTCGGGCGGCGAGCGCCAGCGCCTGGCGCTCGCACGCGCCCTCGTCCGCCGCCCGCAGTTGCTCATTCTCGACGAAGCGACGAGCGCGCTCGACGTCGAGAACGAGACCCGCATCCTGGACGCAATCGACGCGCTGCGCGGGCGGCTCACCATCCTCGTGATTACGCATCGCGTGTGGACGCTGCGGCGGGTCGACACGATCCACGTGCTCGACGCCGGACGCTTGGTCGAATCGGGTCGTTGGGATACTCTAAGTGGCATCGTGGGGAGCCGATTCGCGGCCCTCAGCAGCATGGACGGGGCGCTGTCCAGCCCGCGCGTCGCAACCGGCCGCTGACGGCTCCGAAGGCGAGGACCTGCTTCGGGTGCACACACGCGACGTCGTCATAGTAGGAGGAGGACCCGCAGGCCTGCACGCGGGGGCGCTGCTGGCCGCCGCCGGCCGTGACGTCGCAATCTTCGAGGAGCACCCTGAGAGCGGGCTTCCCGTCCACTGCACCGGGGTCCTCGCGGCGGACGCGTTCGAGGAGTTCCGCCTTCCCCGTACCGCCATCCTGAATCCGCTCCGTCGCGTACGCTTCCACGGCCCGTCCGGCGCCTGCATCGAGCACGAGACCCCGCACGTCGAAGCCGTCGTGATCGATCGCTGCGTCTTCGACCAGCACCTGCAACAGGCCGCAGAGACGGCCGGTGCACATGTCTTCACCGGCGAGCGCATCGTCGGTCTGGTTCCCGATCGCGCCGGCGTGCAGGTCGTTACACGCGGGGGCCGGCGGGTTCTGGCGCGCGCGGTGGTGCTGGCCTGCGGCGCCAGCTATGGACTGACGCGGCCCCTCGGGCTCGGCCTGCCCGGGCAATGGCTGCAGTCGGCGCAGCTCGAGGTGCCGGCGCGCGCGACCGGCCCGGTGGACGTCTACTTCGGGTCGCAGGTTGCGCCGCGCGGATTTGCGTGGGCCGTTCCCGTCGAACGCGCCGGAGGGCGCCACGTGCGGATCGGGCTGATGTGCGACCGTGGAGCCGAGACCTTCTTCGCGCGCCTGGCGTCCCGCCTCGCGCGGCAGTGGGGCATCGACCTCGGGACGCTGCCGCCGCCGCGTCTCAAGATGCTGCCGCTCGCTCCGATCCGGCGGACCTACGCGGACCGGGTGCTGGTGATCGGCGATGCGGCCGGACTGGTCAAGGCCACGACGGGCGGGGGCATCTACTACAGCCTGGTCAGCGCAGGCATCGCCGCCGACGTCCTCGGCGAGGCGCTCGCGTCCGACAGCCTGCAGGCCGGTACGCTCGCGACGTACGAGCGGCGATGGCGGGCGAGGCTGGGCGCCGAGCTCGGTGCGCAGCGGTCGCTCCGCCAGCTCGCCAACCGTCTTGACGACTCGGAAATCGACGGGCTCTTCGATCTCGCCCGCACGGACGGCATCCTGCCGCTCGTGCGGCGGACGGCCCGCTTCAACCAGCACCGCGACCTGATCACCGCGCTGCTGCGTCACCCGCCGGCGCGGGAGATCCTCTTCCGCCGCCTGTCGGCTCCGCTGAGGGCCGTGCTGCCGGGGCTCGTGCCCGGCCGAGGCTGACCATCACCCCCATCGCCACCGTCCCCGCGCAGGACATGGCCCGGGCACCGGGCAGGCCGATGCTCGCCGTGCTGACGACCGCCACGATCGCGATCGTGTCCTGGGGCGTGCTGTCGTTCGGTGCGGTGTATCCATGGGCCTACTGGCCGCTGGCCGGTGCGTCCGCCCTCGTGGGGCTGGGCGGGCTGCTCGTCGTGCCGGGCCGCCCATGGCAGGAGCGCCCGCTGGCAGTGGCGCTGCTGCTGGTCGCAACGGGCGCGGCGCTGCAGACGATCCCGCTCCCCAGCGGCGTGCTCGAGGCGATCAGTCCGGCGACCCTGCGGTATCTCGAGTCGTACGACCTGCGGTGGGCTTACGGGCTGATGCCGACCGGCTCGCACACGATTTCACTCGATCCCGCGAAGACCTGGCTGGGAATCGCGCTGCTGGCGGCCTTCGCGCTGCTCCTGCTCGGAACCGCGCGCGTCATGACGCACGCCGGTCCGGGACGCCTCTGCGGCGCTCTCGTGCTGCTGGGCACCGTCATCGCCCTGATCGCCATCGTCCAGGGCGCGCTGACGGCCGACGAGGTCGCGTGGGAGATCAAGATCTACGGGTTCTGGCAACCGCAGAACCGTGCCAGGCCCTGGGGCCCCTTCGTCAATCGGAACCATTTCGCCGGCTGGATCCTGATGGTCCTGCCGGTCGCACTGGGTTTGCTCGTCGGGCTCGTCGAGAGCAGCTTCAGGCGGGTGAGACCGACCCTTCGGGATCGCCTGCTCTGGCTTGGCAGCCCCGCCGGCGGACGCGCGTGGCTGCTGCTGCTCGCGATCGCGGTGATGATGCTGTCGATGCTGCTGTCCCAGTCGCGCTCGGGACCAGCGGCCTTCGCCATTGCGGTCACGCTGGCTGCCGTCGTCGTGCTGCCGGGGTCGCGTCCCTGGCTGCGTGCAACCGCCGGTCTCGGCGTGGCGATGCTGCTCATGATCAGCATCGCCATCTGGGCGGGATCCGGAACCGGGCTGGCACGGTTCGGGGAGGTCCCCGGCGAGATCGGTTCGCGAGTATCGGCCTGGCACGATGCTCTCAGGATCGTGGGGACCTTTCCGATCTTCGGCACGGGTCTCAACACTTACGGCGCGGCATCACTGCTGTACCAGAGCACCAGCCTGGAGTTGCACTACCGCGAAGCGCACAATGATTACCTGCAGCTCGCAGCCGAGGGCGGTCTCCTGCTCGGCGTCCCCATCCTGCTCAGTCTGTGGCAGCTCGTCAGACTGATCAGCGCGCGCTTCGCCGTGTCCGATCCCGACCGCTCCCGCTACTGGCTCCGGGTGGGTGCGACCACGGGACTGCTCGGGATCGCCATCCAGTCGCTGGTCGAGTTCAGCCTGCAGATGCCGGGCAACGCCGCGCTCTTTGCTGTGCTCGCGGCCATCGCGCTGCATCCGGGGGCACGCCCGAACCCCGATTCCGGCAGCCAGCCGAGATCGACTCACGAGTGAGGATTTCCCATGATGGTTTCGAACATCCGCGGCGCCGCACCGCGCATCGCTGATGATGTCGTCTATCGCGAGCACGAAGGCGCACTCGTGCTGACCAGCCTGTCTGCCGGCGGGTTCCTCCGGCTGGACGACGTGGGTCGCGAGATCTGGACGGCACTCGCCGACGGGCTCGACATCGACGCGATCGTCGCGCGGCTGACCGCGCAGTACGACGTCTCACCCGAGGCGTGCCGCCAGGATGTCGAGGCGTTCCTCGCCGACCTGGCCGGCCGCGGACTCGTCGCGGACGGAGAGACAGTGCGATGAGGCTCGTCCAGATCACGCGCGCCGGCGCGATCCGGGTCGGGTCCCCCGCGCAGTTCGCCGAGGCGCGCGCCGAGTTCGAACGGCGCCACTGCCTGGTGCTCGAACAGCTGATGGCCCCGCCGCTGCTTGCGACGATTCAGCGCCGCCTGGCCGCGAGCGCCTTCGATCAACGGATGAACAGGGGCGTCGGCACCGAGCTGCGTCTCCCGCCGGGTCCTCTGAGCGGCGGCCTCGAGTTCCTGACCAACGACCCGGTGCTGTTTGCCGCAATCGAGGAGATCGCAGGCTGCGGCCCGATCGGATCCTATCGCGGCCGCGTGTACCGGATGCAGCCCGCCGCCGGCCACGCCAGCGGCTGGCACAACGATCTGTCCGACGGCCGGATGATCACGATGAGCGTGAACCTCAGCGAGGGCGTGTTCGAGGGAGGCGATCTGCAGATTCGCGAGGTCGGCTCCGAGCAGCTGCTCGCGCAGGTGCGGAACACCGGATTCGGTGACGCGGTGATCTTCCGGATCGACGCCGCACTCGAGCATCAGGTTCTGCCGCTGACCGGCACGGTGGAGCGCTCGGCGTATGCCGGCTGGTTCCAGCCGCGTCCGAGCTACTCGGCCATGCTCGAGTCGCGACTGGAGCGCACGGCATGATCCGGATGACACACGCGGGACTGCAGGTCGACACTCCCGCGGCGGCTGTCGAGGCGCTGCGCCGCGAGTTCGACGAACGGCACTGCATCCGGCTCGAGGGGTTCGTCGCGCCGGCGCTCCTGCAGACGGCCCAGCGGCTGCTCGCCACCGCGCCGTTCTACGACCGGACGCACGACGGCATCGGCGAGGAGCTCTGCCTCTCGCCGGGACCGCTGTCGGCGGGCCTGGAGTTTCTGTGGAACAGCCCCGGGCTGTTCGACCTCATCGACCGACTCACCGGCTGCGGGCCGTTCGGCTGCTTCGAGGGTCGCATGTATCGCCTGGCGCCATCCGCCGGGCACTACGATTCCTGGCACAGCGACGTCGGCCAGGACCGGCGCGTCGCGATGAGCGTGAACTTCAGCACGGCCCTCTACGAGGGTGGCGTCACCGAATTCCGCAGAGCGGTCGAGTCCGAGCCGTATTACGAGATAGCCAACACCGGATTCGGTGACGCCATCCTGTTCCGCGTCGACCCGGCGCTTCGACATCGGGTCACCGAGGTCGCGGGGCGGACGCCGAGGACGGCGTATGCAGGCTGGTTCAGGACCCAGCCGCGGTACGCGGACCTCTTTGCTGCTCAGCACCCCTTCGACAGTTCGAGCTGAGCCGGTCGATCGAGGCAGGCGGTCACCTTCTCGGCGCTCCCCTCACCAGCCCGGGCTTCGTGCCACCTGAGGGCCGTCTCCCGATCGAGGAACTGCCAGAGCTCCTCGCACTCCCGCGGGGCGCGCAGGATCCGGTAGAGCAGCCCGGGCCTGGCGATCGCGAACCGCGCGAACGCCAGCCAATCAGCAGGACCGGCACTCCCGAGAAGCGGCAGATGCCGGAGTCGCGAGAGCGCGACCAGAAACAGGGTGGCCGTGGCCCGCGGAGGCCGGCGCCATTCACGCCAGACACGCCGGTGAGCCGAGGGTGACAGGGGCACGTGGTCGAAGAAGCTTCGAGTGAGGAGAAACCGCACCTGCTCCCACTCGGCACGGCTCTCCCGCCTGGCGCTGGTTCTTGTGACGGCGAAGTTGGCGAGCACCTCGGGCAGGAAAACCACGGTGTGGAAGGTGCGTTCCCGGACCGGCTCGATGACGGCAAACGGGGTCGACTCGGGAATGCGATGACGTTCCGCCCCGTGCGACCGGACCAGCATCGCGCCGTTCGAGTGGAGAGCGCCCGCCATCTGCGCCAGCTGGGGCCATCTGAGCTTGATGGGCTCCTGTGAGTCTTTCACCTCCCAGATCGCGCATCCGGTGTCCGTCCAGGAACCGTCGTCTTCCTCGTTCCAGCGACGCATGTTGGCCCAAGCCAGCTGCGCGTCGTGATGCCGTCCCAGCACGTCCACCGTGCGCGCAAGAAAATCCGGCTCCCACCAGTTGTCATCCTCGAGGAGCGAGAAGTAGGGTTCGTCGACCGTTCGATGGAAGGTGTTGAAGGCCACGGTGGGCCCCAGATTGCGCTCGTGGCGTATGTAGACGATTCGCCGGTCGTTGATGCGCTCGGCCAGCTTCGCGGGCGCATCATCGGACGGGTCGTCGTTGTGCAGTTCGCAGATCCAGTCGGTCATCGACTGGGCGCGCAGGCTGCAGAGCGCGCGTTCAAGCGTTCGTGGGCGGCGGTAGGTCGCGAGATAGACTCGTACGAGTGCCATGTGGGTGCTCTACGCGCCGGACGAGTGCCTGTTATCTAGCGCGCAGGCGAGCCGGTTCGCTTCTGCACCACGGCGTGCGGCCAGTTGTCGATGCTGGGATCCGTATCGATCGCGAGGATCTCGACACCTGCCCGCTCGAGCAGGTCGCGGAACCGAGCCTCGTCGAACGTCTGCACCCGGCCCAGCCCCGGTGCGAAGACGGCACCGTCGGCCTCGAGCCACCGGCCCAGCCGCCCGCATGTCGGAGCCTGGAGCTCCGGATAGACGCTCACCAGCACGGGCCCGCGGACGAGTCGCGCGAAGGCCCGCACCGCCTGCACCCGCTGCTCGTCCCGGCGGACGTGCGACAGGCTCGACCAACCCATGATGCCGGCATCGAAGCTCCGGTCGGCGAGCGTTTCCGTCCTTCCGTCCAGCCGTTTGACGGCGGGCAGCGTTTCATAACGCCCCATGAACGCTCGACACCTGTCCGACGCAGCGTTCGCGAAGGCGCGCACCAGGGCCGCGACGGGGTCGAATCCCGTGACGTCGTAGCCCGCATCGGCCAGCAGCAGCGCTTCGCGTCCGCCGCCAACCCCACCGACCAGGACGCGTGCCGGCGTCCGCGGAAACCAGGCGTCCAGCACGGCCCGCTCCCACGGAAACCATTCCCGCCGGAAGTTGTCGGACTCCGGGTTGTACACGCCCGCCGACGCGTAGGCAATCGCGTTGTAGGCGTCGAGCACCGGGTCCGGTGCCAGCGTCACGACGACCTTCGACCGGAGCCGGTCGAACAGCGCTGCCCCTCGATCGACGAGCAGCGTCGCCCGCAGGGCGCGGGCTGCAAGCCTGGCGAGCGGGGGCGGTCTCGCATCGACTGGCATTCCCGCCCTCACACCGCATGGATGGGCCCCCGCCCGGGCCCGAACGTCATGGCGACACCGTACTCGGCACAGCGCTCGGCCGAGTCGCAGAGCGGGACGCCGTCCAGCAGGACCCAGGCGTGTCCCTGGACGCCCGAATCACCGCTCTTGAAGCCCATGACGAGCTGCGGTCCGGCATGGGCACGCACGAGCTCGCGGTACAGCACGAGACTGCGCTCGAGGCAGTTGCCCTCACCGAAGGGCCGCACCGCACGCGCCGCCCAGCCCGCCATCCGCACGATGCGGGCTTCGAGCCGGGGCTCGCGAACGCCGGGCACGCTGTCCGGGGTCATCACTTTCACCAGCCGCTGGAGCGGGAGCACGTGCTTCGCCACGCGGACGAACAGCGTGGCAGAAACGATCCGGATACCCATCCACCAGTCGCCCGCCGTCTCGAACTCGCCACGCACCCGCCTGACGGTGGTGGTAAGCGGCGGTCTCATGCCGTCTGCGCGGCGGCCTCGGAGACAGCGACCGTTCCGAGCGCCTCGATCACCGCGTCCTGCACCCGGGGCATGTCCTCGAGGACCGGCCTGAACACGATCTCGAAGATTGGCAGCCGGCCGGTGACGTCCATGTAGTGCCGCAGCATCGCCGCGCGCCGGGGCTCGTCGTGGGGGTTGAAACAGTGCGCGTGCGCGATCAAGGCCGAGAAGGCGCGAACGGGATCCAGACGGCGGACGACGACGGGCTCCGAATCGGAATCGGCCCGTGTGAGCAGGCAGAGCGCCGCAAGGGGCGCACGCGAGGGCAACGGGGTGGCGGGCAGCGCGCGCGATGCTTCACCACGTGATTCGAAAAAGGCGCTGCTCCGGGGCCTGAGGCGCACGTCGAACGGCAGCCAGCGCGAGGTCAGCGGCGACGAGAACGGCTCGAACACGAGCGAGTCGTCGCCCCACTGGGGGTAGCCCCGTGCCGACAGCCCGTACGCCATCGTGGACTTGCCCGTTTCGGACGCCGCGAAGAAGCCGACGACCCCGCCCGGCATGAGGACGGCGCTGGCGTGGAGCGCCTCGTAGCCGAGCGCCTGGAGCGCCATGGGCACGACACTCCGCGTGTACGTGTCGCGAATGATCGCGATCGATGCGCCACGCAGTGGAAAGGCCCGGATGACACCGGGGTCGTTCAGCGCAAACCGATAGGCCCCCAGGTAGGGCCAATGCATCCAGCAGACATCGCCGGTGCAGTACCCGGTTGCGACGACGCCTCCGGACCGATTACGCCACGTGTGGACACCCGGCGCATCCGGCGCGGGCGCCTCCGGAGCAGATGCACCGGGTGGAGCCAGCTCCAACCGGGGAATATCCGCCAGCGACATGGGCTGGCTCCGTCTCCGTCATGCGCAGACGGCTGGTCTATTCCTGACCCTTCGGCTTCCGGACTTCGCCCGGATCGGCCGGCGAAGGGGTGAGCTTCCCGCCTCCCGACTGCAGCACGTCGCCGACGTGTCCGACGTAGTTGAGCGTTGGACGCCGCCAGGGCTGCCTGTTCTTGTTCGGATCCTGTGTGGCCATCGCTGTTCTGACCCCCTGTCGTTAGTTGATGTGTGCTCGCAGCCAGGACTCCAGGCCGAGCACATCCCAGATCCGATACAACTGCTGCGGCTGGGAGCCCGCAAACAGCGTCTGGACGGTTGACTCTAGCATTCTTTCGTCAACGATTTCCAGCTTCGACAGCTCGCGCGGACCACCCATCGCCTTCCAGACGCGGGGTCCTTCGTCGAGCAGAATCCGGTGGTAGAAGCTCGTCGCCGCAACCTTCTTCTGGCGCTCGAATCCCAGGCCCGGGAAGCGGCGAGCCAGCGTGTGCCGAACCATGCCCTTCGCCCGCCCGCCGTGGTTCAACCGGTCCGGCGGAATGCGCATCAGCAGGTCGACGAGATCGGCGTCCCAGTAGGGATGCAGCATCCGCACGCCGGCCCGGCGGCCGAATTCGAAGTTCTCCTCCAGCTCGATGGCCATCAGCGGGTGCAGGATGGCCGTGAGGCCGTCGCGCAGGTAGAAGCCGCGGGGCGGATTCGGCTCGTCCAGGTTGCGCGGAGCCCGCTCGTCCATCGCCGCGCGGAGCGCACGGTCGGGCGCCATCCAGGCCGGTGTGCCGGCGATGAAACGCTCCGCGCGACTCTGCCGCCACCAGACCGGGGCAACCCGCCCGAGCGCGGCGCTGAGCAGCGGGCGCAAACCGAACGTCCAGACGGCGCCGCGCCAGAGCGACAGACGTGACGCCCGGTACGATCGCTTCAGCGTCGCCGCGAACCGGATGAACCCCGGCACGTCGAGCGAGCGAATCAGGTCGGCGGCCAGGAACGGGCTCACGGCGAGCCATTCGTCGCCGCCGTTGCCGGTGAGAATCACGCGGCATCCCCGCGCGCGACCGCGCTGCGCGAGCGTGAGATACGCCGGGTTCCACAAATTCAGCATCGGCACGGGCCACGTCCCGATCAGCCCGGTCGCCGCCTCGATCAGCCCGCGCCCGTTCAACGCCTGCATGAACGGCATGAATTCCTGATCGATGCCCAGCTGCCGCGCGACGCCGCGCTGCACGACCTCCTCGTTGCACGAGGGATCCGGGAAGCCCAGCGAGAGCGCGACCGGGTCGGCGTGCCCGTCACGGCGGGCGATGTCGGTGGCGAACGCGCCGACGCTGATCGAGTCGAAGCCGCCGCTGAGGAAAATGCCCGCGCGGCCGAACGACATCGCACGCGAGACGGCGGTGTCGAGGACGGACTCGAACGTCGCAATCTCGTCGTCGCTCGCCCACTGCACCGGTTGCGCAACCGGCACCGGGTCCCAGTACCGGCGCGGCTGCCGGCCCGCCGCGTCGAAGCGGACGTAGTGCCCGGGCTGCAGCCGTCGGACGTTCTCGAAATAGGTCTCCTCGGGATCGGGCCAGCGGTGGCAGAGATGATCCGCGATGGCGATGCGGTTCACGCGCCGGCCGACGTCGGCGCGGCTCGTCAGGGGGCCGACCGACGGAGACAGATGCACCAGATCCCCGGCCTCGGCGTAGTACCCCGGGTGCACGCCGAGCGGGTCGCGCGCGATGAACGAGCAGCGGCGCTCCGCGTCGTGCACCGCCAGCAGAAAGAGGCCCTTCAGCCGCGTCAGCGCGTCCTGCTGCCAGCGCGCCCAGGCCGCACGGACGATCTCCGATGCGCCCGCTCCGGAAGGCAGCCCCAGCTCCGCGCGCAGTTCCGACGCGTTGTACAACGTGCCGTCGAAGGCGACGGTCAGGCGCGGATCGGAGGCCGTCGACACGCCCCCCTCGCAGGCGAGCGGCGCTCCGCCGCGGGCGGACAGCGTGACCACCCAGTCGACGTCGGGATCGGCGCTGGCGTTTGCGAGCGCCGCGGCTTCAGTGCTGCGGATCATTCTCGATCAGGCCTTCCCGGACGAACTCGGCGACGAGGGGCGCGACGTCATCGCGCACGACGTCGGGCGACAGCGCGAATTCCTCCGCGATCTCGCCGATGATCGCCTCGACCGATCGGGCGGTGTCCAGCAGTTCCCAGACGCGGGCCCCGCTGGCGTTCAGCTCGTAAATGCGATTGGACGACAGATTCACCAGGACCGCCGTGTCGCCGACCTGCTGGGCGATGACGTCGGCGCGGCGTCGGATCTTCATCTGGGTCAGAGGTGTCACGCAGTCAGTCTTCCGGACCGGCCCCCGCGAAATGCTGGTGCCGGCAGCATGCCTGCAGGAAGCTTATGGAGCAGCCGGGCTGGAATCAAGCGGCCCGAAGCCAATCGCGTATGCGGGCAGCACCGATATGTTTCCATGGTGATACAGGGACCGTGCAAGGACGCGCACGACCGGCTCCCGGAGCCGGGGCCGGACGGGACCGCGGCGTCCGACGGTGACGTAAGATAACGGTTTCGCCACATGCCCCTCCGCCTTGGCTTTGATCTCGACGGCGTGCTCGCCGACCTGAACAGCGCGCTCGCACGCGAGGCGCTGCGTCTGTTCCCCGGCATCGACCTGCACGCGGTCGCCGAGGCCTCGACGGACCCGGCCGGACCCGCCGGCGGAGACGCCGACGCGGACCCCGGCGAGATCGTTCCGCCGACGCTGGCGCTGACCCGCAGGCAGGAACGCCAGCTCTGGGACGAGGTCCGGCGGATCGAGAACTTCTGGGAGACGCTGGACGAAACGGAGCCGGGCATCATCCGCCGCCTGCGGGAGACGGCGCGGACCCGCCGCTGGGAAGTGATGTTCCTCACCAGCCGCCCCCGCACGGCCGGCGACATCGTCCAGCTGCAGAGCCAACGGTGGCTCGAGCGGCACGGGTTCGATTATCCCTCGCTGTTCGTCGTGTCGACGTCGCGCGGGCGCATCGCCGCCGCCCTGGAGCTCGACGTCGTCGTCGACGACCGCCCCGAGAACTGCCTCGACATCGCGATCGACTCGAAGGCGCGCGCGATCCTCATCTGGCGCGGCGAGCAGGGCGCGGTGCCGGCCAGCGCGCGTCGGCTCGGCATCGGCGGCGTCGACTCCGTCAACGCATGCCTCGATCTGCTCGTGCAGGCCGACAGCCAGGACAACGGCGAGCGATCGCTTGTCGATCGTCTGAAGGGCCTGCTCGGATTGCGCCGCGCGAGCGCCGACGCCTGAAGCCTTCCTGCTGCCAGAATTCTGCTGCCGCCGAATCTCTGGTCCTGACCGGACTAGTCCGTTCGCACCTGCCGTTTCGGTTCGACAGAATCGCGATTGTGCCCTACAGAATCGTGATCCTGACCCTGTGTACTCCCGTACCTCCTCTCGACGAGCGCCAATGAATTCAGGGTGAGTGTGCGTCCGGCTTCACGGGCATCCCCATTGCCCTTCCACATGGCGAACGCCGTCGCGGTGCAGCCCGCAGCAGTCTTGCGGGCGGCAGACATCGCGGCGGCCCGAAGGCTTCCGAGCCGGAAAGGTAGTTCGCCATGTCTCGCCTGCTCCCCGCGTTCGCCCTTGTCGCGTCCGTTCTCTTCTTCCCTGCTACATCGACCGTTCACGCCCAGGAGCTGCTGGCCACCAACGCGCTCGCCGGCACCGCGCTGTTCACCGTGACCCCGTTCGTCGCGCCCGCTCCGGTCGTGGAGTCCGACTCCGCGCCGGCGCCGCTCGCGACGGCAGCCGCGGCGGCCGTTGCCCGGAATGCCGAGACGGCGCAGGCGCAGGGTCCGACGTTCGTCAACGCTTCGTTCACGCCGCGGCCGGAGCGTCCGATGATTCTGCCCGCCCTTTACGCGTCGCAGATTGCCCTGCAGGCGCTCGACGCGCACTCGACCTACAAGGCGCTCGATCGCGGCGCGCACGAGGCGAACCCGCTGATGAAGGGGGTCGTCGACAATCGTGGAGCCATGTTCGCCGTCAAGGCCGGTGTGGCGGCCAGCACGATCTGGGCGGCCGAGCGCCTCTGGAAGCGCGGCAACAAGGTCGGGGCGATCGCGACCATGGTCGTCGCCAACGCGGTGGCCGCCGCGGTCGTGGCGCACAACTACCGCCTGGCTTCGGACCTGCGGTAGCCGCTTCCGAGCCCCGTACGGGTGTCTGACACCCGTACGGTACCCGTGTCTGACCCCCGTACCGGTACGGGTGTCAGACACCCGTACATGTCCGCGCACTAATGTGCGCACGGTTGCGAGCCGACAACCCGACCGACGTGCCGACTCCCTCGCAACTGCTGGACGTCCTGCTGCTGCCCGCCTTCCTCCTGGTCCTGACGACCTGGCTGGCGGCCAGCGTCGCGCTGCTCGTCGGCGGCCTGGCGGCCGGCCGGCGCGCCCTGGAGCTGGCGCGCGCCCGGGGCATCGTCGGGGCCATCCAGTCACAGGCACTCGACCCCGACGCCGAGCGCGCCGCCGTGGTGGCGGCCATTGCGACCCTGCCCGACGGGGCCCTGCTGCCCCTGGGGGCCAATCCCCCCGGATCCGGGGCGCAGGCGCAGCTCGTGGCCGAGGCGGTCCTGGCGCGGCTCGGCCGCGACGAGGTCGTGCGCGCGGCCGCAGGCCCGGCTCAGCCTCGCTACAACGCGCGCCGCGTGGCGGCCCTGCAGCTGCTCGCGCGCGCCCAGGCGCCCGACCTCGTTCCGCTGCTCGCGCGGCTCGCCGACGATCGCGAGCCGGAGATCGTCGGGGCGAGTCTCGCCGTGCTCGGGCGCCTCCCGGAGCCGCAGGCAGCCCAGGTGCTGGTCGACGCGCTCAAACAGGGCAAGTACACCGCGTCGCGCATCGCAACCTGGCTCGATCTCTTCCCGCTGCCGATCGGGCAGACGTTGCGCCCGCTGCTCCATCACCCCGACCCCTCGGTGCGCTACTGGGGCGCGACGCTGCTGGCACGCCATCCGGCCCCGGGCGTCGAGTCGGATCTCGTCGCGCTGACGCGCGACACCGCGCCACTCGTGCGCAAGGCGGCCATCGCCAGCCTGCCGGACGTCGACGGCCCGGCCGCGGCGCCGGCCGCCCGCGCGCTGCTGCAGGACGGCGTCTGGTACGTGCGCGCCCATGCCGCGCGCGCGCTGGCGCAGTCGGCGGGGGTCGATGCGGCGGAGCAGATTGCGCCGCTCCTCGCCGACCGCGAGTGGTGGGTCCGTCTCGCGGCCAAGGAGTCGCTGCAGTCGCTCGGCGACGAAGTGTGGTCGGTGCTCGTGCCGTATCTCGATCACGAGGACGGCTTCGCGCGCAACGGCGCCGCCGAGGTCCTCCAGAACATCGGCGTGCTCGACAGCCTCATCGTCCTCGAGGCGGCGACGGCCAGGCCGAGCCCCGCGAAGATCGAGATGCTCCGCAAGATTGCCTCGGCCGGCGGTGCGCGCATGACCGCCGCGCTGCTCGATCGGGTCGACGCGCGCACCCGGCCGCGCGTGAAAGCGCTGCTCGAGACACTCGGGCTCGAACCGGCAGGAGTGGAATCGTGAGTCTCGCCTGGCTCGGGATGCTCTCCGCGGCAGCCGCCGTGCTGCTCGTCGCCGCCTACGGCGTCGGCGCGCCATTCCTGCTGCTGCGCACATTGCTGCTCCGGGCGCGTCAGCGCCGGCTCCGGTACCGCGGACCGGAAGACGACGTGCTGGCCACGTCGCGGTTCACGATCCCGGTCAGTCTGATCGTGCCGGTGGAGGGGCCGGAGGCGCCGTCGCGCGTGCGCGAGCTGCTGCGCCTGCGCTACTCGGAGATCGAGGTCATCGCGGTGACCGCGGATGGCGCCGCGCTCGACGGGCTGCGCGACGAGTTCGACCTGAACGCGGCGGAAGTGTTCTACCGGCGCTCGCTGCCGACCGGGCACATCCGCCGGATGTTCCGCAGCGCTGCCGATCCGCGCCTCCTCGTGGTCGAACCCGACGCCGCGACCGCGGGGGCCCGGTTGAACGCGGGCGTGAACCTCGCGCGCAACCGGTACATCGCCGTCGTCGACGTGCCGGCCCGGTTCAATCCCGACGCGCTGCTCGAGGCGATGCACGCGGCGCTCGAAGATCCGCAGCGCGTGGTCGGCGCCACGACGAGTGTTGTCGTCGCGTCGCCCGAGCCGGCGGAGTCGGCGCTCAGCACGACGCTGCAGACCGGCTTTGCCGCCGCGCTGCGCTATCTGCGCGCCGCCCGATCGCGTCTGCTGACGATCGGACGCCGGCGGCTGGACCTGCCCCCGGGCGGCTGCCCCGGGTTCACCGTGTGGCGCCGCGATGTCGTGATCGATCTCGGCGGCTTCACGCCGGGGGAGACTGCTGCGGGCGCAGACCTGCTGTTCCGCGTGCACCGGCACTACCGAGGAGACCGGCGGCGCTACCGCATGGTGCACGTGAACGAGCCGGTGGGCACGGTCGAACCCGAGGCAGCCGAGCATCTGGTCCGCAGCGCGGGCGTGCCCGCACGCCTGATCTGGCGACATCGCGGCATGCTCTTCAATCCCGCGCTGGGACGTCTCGGGCTGTGGGACCTGCCGCGGTACGCGTTCAACCAGCTGGCCGCCCCGTGGATCGAACTGGCGGCGCTGCTGCTGCTCGTGCCGGCCGTGCCGCTTGGCGTCCTGTCCGCCGGCGAGCTCCTGCTCGTGCTCTTCGTGGTGGGACTCGGGAACGGCGTGCTGATCGCGAGCGCGCTGCTGCTCAATCACGCAGCGGGCGGGCCTCCCGCCCGGCCCGCTGCGCTCTGCAATCTCCTGCTCGCCGCCCCGCTCGAGTACTTCGTCAGCCGGCCCGCGTTGTTGCTGGAGCGGTTCCGGCGCGCCTAGGCCGCGTCAGAGCCGCGGTCTGCGGCGCGCCATGCCGCGGGGCTCACGCGACGTGAGATACGTCGACGCGAGGTAGTGCATTTCCTTCAGCGAGGTCGCGTCCTGCTGCACGGTCAGCTCCTCGGCGAGCGCCATCAGCCCGGACACGAGCGCCTGGAGCTCCCGGTCTCCCTCGGCGTAAGCCCGGATGCGTTCGGCCGTGCGGCGCAGGCAATCGCGTGCCTCCGTATAGCGCCCCTCGCGGTTCAGCTCGGTCGCCTGCTCCCGCGCCAGCGCGGCGTAGACCCGCGCGACCGGCCGATCGACCGTGCGATTGCGCGGCTGCGCGTCGTTCCTCGCATGCGACTCGAACGCCCAGGCGAGCGACGCGACTTCATGTGCGCCGCCGCGATCCGACAGCTCCGCCGTCACCGCGATTTCCTCACCCGCCGCGCCTTCAGGGAACGTCAGCCGCACGGCAAGCTCGATTTCCTGCCGCGCCGCGAGGTCACCGAGCATGATCTGCAGGTCGCTGCCCTGCTGTCTGGCCGGAAACGCGTGCAGCAGCCTGGCCTTCACGCCGGCGGGCAACCGTAGCACCAGCGTCGCGTCACGCGACACGATCTCCAGCTGCTCTCCCAGCTCGCTCGCGAAGTAGCCGGGGATCGCCTCCACGTCGTCGATGAAGTAGTAGTTGCCGCGACCGGCCCGCGCCATCGCCCGCAGGAGCCGCTCGTCGAAGTCGGCGCCGACACCGAACGCGGTTGTCGCGATGCCCCGCGCGCGAAGGCCCGAGGCGAGCGAGGCGAGCTCCTCACGATCGACGATGCCCCGGTTCGCCAGGCCGTCCGTCAGCAGGAGCACCCGTGCGAGCTCTCCCGGCTGGAGCGTCTCCGCGACCTGTTCGCTGCCGCGCAGCCATCCGGTGGAGAGATCGGTCGTGCCCCGGGGATCGACACGTGAAAGCTTCCGGACCGCATCCGCCCGCGCGGCAGCGGTCGCGTGTGCCGCCCGCGTCAGGACATCGATGTGGTCGTCGTACACCACGACGGAGAAGCGGTCCCGTTCCCGCAGCAGCTTCAAGGCATGCTCGACCGCCTGCCGGGCGAGATCGAACTTGCCGCCTTCCATCGACCCCGAACGGTCGAGCACGAACGCGACGTTGATCGGATCGCGGACGCGATCGGGCGTGCCGTCCGGCGCGGTGATGGTCAGGAGCACATGGCGCACGCTGCGGCCCGCGGCGCGCACGAGACGACGGTCGGACTGCATCGAGAGGGTCATGAGGTCTGGTCCTCCATGAGGGCGCGGGCGAGCGCGACGAGCCTGTCCACGCGGCGATTGAGCTCCCGTGACAACGGACGCCGGATGTGGAGCTCGACATCCGGGTGGAGTGACAGCCGCTCCCACTGCGAACGTTCCGGACCCGTGCGCGGCTTCGGCGTCTCGGCCTCGCGCACGATCTGACTCCGCCATTGGGGCGGCGTTCGCCCGGGCAGGGAGGACGCCGCCAGCGTCTCCCGGATGAACTCGAGTGCCGAGCCCGGTGGCTCCGACGACTCGGCCAGCGCGCGCAGCTCCGATTCCGTCGTGTCCTCCAGCTGCCGGCGAATCTCCGCCAGGGGCAGGTGCGCACGCTGCAGCCGCCGGATCGCCAGCAGCCGCAGCAGGTGCTCCTCGCCGTAGCGCGCACCCGGCCCGCGTTCCCCTGCGGGCGGGAGCAGTCCCTGCTGGATGTAGTAGTGCACCGTGCGGGGGGTCACGCCGGCCGCGCTGCACAGGTCCCGGAGGTCGTAGGTTCGGTCCGTCACGGCCGCAGATAGTATCAGCACGACGTATCACTGTCAATACGTGGGACGTCGCGCTGGTAAATTGCCGCGCCGAATTGCGGGCAAATATGCCAAGTTGCCGATGGTTCACAAGTTGATTGTCGGCCAGGCAGGTGACAGGAAAGGTCCCCGCGGGCGGCGCCGGATGGCGTAGCCTGGCGAAATGCGGGCCGGTAGTGTGACGAAATGCTAAAGCCGACTCATGGGTTGCCGATAGTCTGGCCGGCAAGGGAAATCTGCCGGGGGGAACCCATGATCTGGTTCTACCAGCGCGGCGACAAGCACCTGTATTACGAGATCCGGCTTCGCGACGATGGCCCGGGCTACGAGCTGGGCATCTCCTACCCGGAGGGGACGCTCCTGACGGAGCGGTTCAGCACGGAGGCGGCGCTCGAGCGGCGGTTCAGGCAGCTCCGTGCCGCGCTCGAGCGTGAAGGGTGGGGTCCGTTGGAATGGCGCGACTCAGCTCGCCCGGACCAGGCGATCGCGTCCCGTTGCCTCGGCTGCTGAGTCCGATCCCTCGAAGAAGAAGCGCGCGATGATCGCGCGCAGGTCATCCAGCGACTCGCAGGCGTTGATCGCGGTTCGCAGGTGCGACCCGTTCTCGATGCCCTTCGTATACCAGGCGTTCAGGGCCCGCAGCTTGTTGATGACCCACCGCTCGCGGGATTGCGCCGGTCGCTCCGATCGCCCGCCGGTCCCGGGATTGCCCGCGATGTGGCGGAAGCCGTCGACCTCCCCCTCGCCTTCCGTCAGCAGCAGATCGATGTAGTCCAGCAGGAACCGGCCGCGATCGCGAGGCGTCACGGCCTGCGGCGCGCGCTTTTCGGCGAGCGCCTGCGCCTGCGCGAGAATCCACGGATTCCGCAGCACGCCGCGTCCGACGAGCACGCCGGTGACGGCGGTCGTCCGCAGCCGCTCGATGGCCTGCTCCGGCTCGATCACGTCCCCGCTGCCGAAGACCGGCACCGACACGGATTCCGCCACCGCCGAGATGAACTCCCAGTCCGAGTGTCCGCTGTACGACTGCGCAGCCGTGCGGCCGTGCACGGCAATCGACGCCGCGCCGGCATCCTCCACCATGCGCGCCAGCGCCGGCGCGTTGCGGTCCTGATCGTTCCATCCCGCCCGCATCTTCACGGTCACGGGAATCGTCACCGCCTTCGCCATCGCGGCGATGATCGCCGCCGCGTGCGACGGCTCGCGCATGAGACTGCAGCCGGCGCTGTGCTTCGCGATCTTGGGCACCGGACAGCCCATGTTGACGTCGACGATGTCCGCGCCGAGATCCTGGACGATGCGCGCCGCCTCGGCCATCTTCGCCGGATCGCCGCCGAAGATCTGGATCGACACCGGGCGCTCTTCCTCGGTGTACTCGGCGTACTCGAGCGTTCGGTCGATCCCGCGCACGAGTCCTTCGGAGCTCACCATCTCGGTGACCACCAGCCCGCAGCCGCCCTGGCGCTTGACGAGCCGGCGGAACGCGCTGTCGGTCATCCCGGCCATCGGGGCGACGGCGAACGGCGACGGCAACTGAACGCTGCGAATCCTCATATTGGCTGCACGTCGGCCGCGTCCACCTGAACGCTCACCGCACGTCCGATCAAATCCACCGAGAGGACGAGCCGTGCCTGGCTGCCCTTGCGCGTGAGCCGGCCGACGACGCCCTTCAACGGCCCGTGGATCACCTCGACCATCGCACCAGTCCTGATCATCGGGCACGGATCGTAGGGTAGTGTGCTCGAGACCAGCCGGCGGATGGCGTCGATCTCGTGGTCGGGTACCGGCGCCGGCTCTCCGTCGAACGAGACGATCGACACGACGCCCGGCGTCTTCAGCACGGCCAGACGCTGCGGCGGCTCGAAGCGCGCGAACACGTAGCCGGGGAACAGCGGAACGACGATCTGCTTCCGGCGATCCTTCCAGCGGCTCCACCGCGTCAGCGTCGGCAGGAAGGCGCCGATGCGCCGCTCTTCCAGCTGGGACCGGACCACCTGCTCGTGCCGGCTCCTGGTCCAGACGGCGTACCAGCGCGCGGCCCCGTCGTGTGGCGCGTCGGCCTCAGGCAGGGCCGGACCGGGGAGCTCCGGCATGCGTCGTCTCTACGAGGACGGAGGCGCGGTGTCCTGCGCCGGTGCCGCGCTCGCGTCCACCTGCGACTCCCAGGCCTTCTGGATCTCGCGATTCTTCCACTCGATGATCGCCTGCGAGCGCAGCCTCTGCAGGTACTTCATCAGCTCCCCCTCGCGCTTCTGCCTGAAGATCGCGTCCGCAATCCGGTCGCGCGCCTGCTCGGCGGTCAGCACCTGCGCGGGGGTCTGCGATTCGAGCTTGATGATCTGGAACCCGTTGGACACGCGCAGCACGTCGCTGACGTCGCCCGGCTTCATCTTCGCGAGGAGATCCTGGAAGACCGGCGACAGATCGTCGGGATTCAGCGGACCCACGAGCCCGCCGTTGGCGCGCGACGGCGACGCCGACACATCGGCGGCCACCTGCTCGAACGCTTCACCGTCGATGACGCGCTTGCGTGCGGCTTCCGCCTTCGCGCGCGCGTCCTCCTCGGCGCCGACGTTGACCCCGCGCTCGTCCTTCGGCACGGTGATCAGGATCTCGCGCAGCGTGACCTGACCGGGCCGCGTGAACTCCGAGAGATGTTCGGCGTGGTACTTCCGCGCCTCTTCCTCGTTAATGCTGATCTTGTTGTTCACTTCGGCCTGCTGCACCCGCGCGATGAGCATCTGCCGCTCCAGCGACTGCCGCAGCTCCGCCATCGTCAGGCCTTCCTGCGCCAGCGCCTTCTGGAAGTCCTCCTCCGAGTCCAGCTTGTTCTCCTTCCGGATGTTCTCGACGATCCGGTTGAAGTCGTCGTCGGTCATGCGATAGCCGAGCTCGCGCCCGCGCTGCACGAGCAGCAGTTCGTCCACGGCCTCGACGATCACTCGCGGCGTGACCTCTTCGATCGCCTGCTTCAAGGCCTCGTCGTCGGACGGCTGGAATCCGCGCGCGCGCAGCGCCATCACCTGGCGCCGCTCGAGCTCGCCCTTCGTGAAGATGTCGCCATTCACCTTCACGAGCACCTGCTCGATGACTTCGGCCGACACGTGGACGCCGGTGACGAGCGCCGCGGCGAGCAGCAGTGCCGCCGGGGCCCCCCGCCGCAACCGCCGCACGCCGGACGTCGAACGCTGCAGGAAGTTCATGAGAACCTTCAATCCTTTGCCGATCAGCATTTTATCAGGCAGCCATCACCGCCCGTGGGACCGGGCGTCGGCAGCGTCAGCGTCCGGTTCCCGCACCGTCGACGAGCTCGGACAGCAGCCCGCCGACACGAGTAAAGACGCCGTCCGGGCCCCGGGGGTCTTGCGGCGCCCGCCGCGTGAGCTCGGCCTTCGTGAACCCCGGTGTCACCTCGCCCGCCGTGGCGCGCGCCGTCCACCAGGACGCCGGAGCGGCTGAGCGCTCGCGTTCTCCCTGGCGCTGTTGCCGCAGAATATCGGAGGAAGTCAGAGGCTTTCGTCCGATGTTCGCCCACGGTCCGGCGGCGGGAGCCGGACGGGAATCCATCGGCTTCTTCGCCGGCGCCGGCGCACCCTGGCCTGACAGGCTCAGCCGCAGGCCTGCCGGCGGCACGAGGCTGACATCCTTGCGGCGTTCGACCAGGCTCACGAGCCAGACCGGATCGAGCGTCGTCTGGGGCCGGAAACGGACCAGCACCTTCTCCCCTTCGCGGTCGATGGACTCGATGCCGAGCTGGTCGGCGAGGATCCGGATCCGGCCGTAATCGGCGAGGTTCAGCACCGAGGGAGGGATCGGGCCGTAGCGGTCGCGCACCTCGGCAACGATGCGATCGAGATCCGGCTCGGACCGTGCCGACGCAATGCGCCGGTAGACCGTCAGCCGCTGGTTCATGTCCGGGATGTAGCTCTCGTCGATCTTCAGGTCGACGCGCAGGTTCACCGTCGCCCGGACCTCGTCTTCGATCTCCTCACCCTTGAGCTCGCGGACGGTCTCCTCCAGCAGCTTCATGTACATCTCGAAGCCGACGGTGTCCATGTGGCCGCTCTGCTCACCGCCGAGCAGGTTGCCGGCGCCGCGGATCTCGAGGTCGAGGGCGGCGACACGAAAGCCGCTGCCGAGCTCGCTGAACTCGCGGATGGCCGCGAGCCGCTTGCGCGCGATGGGCGCGAGCACGTCCTCCGGCGGAATCAGCAGGTACGCGTAGGCGGGCCGGTCCGAGCGGCCCACGCGGCCGCGCAGCTGATACAGCTGCGAGAGCCCGTATCGATCCGCCCGGTTGATGATGATCGTGTTGGCGTTCGGGATGTCGAGCCCGTTCTCGACGATGGTCGTCGCGACGAGCACGTCGTACTTGTGGCCCATGAAGTCGAGCATCGTCTTCTCGAGCTCGTCCTCGCTCATCTGCCCGTGCCCGACGGCAATCCGGGCATCCGGCACGAGCCGTCCGATGAGGCCGGCGATCGAGAAGATCGACTCGACGCGGTTGTGCACGACGTAGACCTGCCCGCCGCGCTCCAGCTCGCGCAGGATCGCGCGCCGCATCACCTCGCCGTCGAACTTCACGACGTGCGTCTGGATGGAGAGGCGATCCTTGGGCGGCGTCTCGATGGTCGACATGTCGCGGATGCCGACGAGCGACATGTTCAGCGTGCGCGGGATCGGCGTCGCCGTCATCGTCAGCACGTCGACGCGTCGCCGGAGCTGCTTGATCTTCTCCTTGTGCGCGACGCCGAAGCGTTGCTCCTCGTCCACGATCAGCAGGCCGAGATCCCGGAACTGGACGTCCCTGGACAGCAGCCGGTGCGTGCCGACCATGATGTCGACGCGTCCGGCCACGAGGTCTTCCAGCGCGGCCTTCTGCTCCGCCTTCGTCCGGAAGCGGCTGATCATGTCGATGCGGACCGGGAACCCGGCGAAGCGCTCGCGCAGCGTCTTTTCGTGCTGGAAGGCCAGCACCGTCGTGGGCGCCAGCACCGCCACCTGCTTGCCGTCCATCACCGCCTTGAACGCCGCGCGCATCGCGACTTCGGTCTTGCCGTAGCCGACATCGCCGCAGAGCAGGCGATCCATCGGGATCGGCGTCTCCATGTCGTGCTTGATTTCGGCGATTGCGGTCTGCTGGTCCGGCGTCAGCTCGTACGGGAACGCGTCCTCGAACTCCTGCTGCCAGTGCGTGTCGGCCGAGAAGGCGTGGCCGGGCACGGCCCTGCGCGCGGCGTAGAGCTTCAGCAGCTCCTCCGCCATGTCCCGCATCGCCTTCTTGACGCGCGTCTTCGCCCGCTCCCAGGTCGTGCCGCCGAGCCGATCGACCGACGGACGTGCGCCGCCGGTGTACTTCTGCACCAGGTCGAGCCGCTCGACCGGCACGAACAGCTTGTCGTCGCCGGCGTACCGCAGCTCCATGAACTCCTGCTGCGGCTCGCCCGGCCCGACCTGGATCTGCTTGAGCCCGACGAAGGCGCCGATGCCGTGGTCGACGTGGACGACGTAATCGCCGACCTTCAGGTCGCGCAGATCGGAGAGGAACGCCCGGTTCGCCTGCCGCTTCCGCGCCTCGGGAGCGCGGCGCTCCTCCTCGAACAGGTCGGTCTCGGCGTAGATTGCCAGGCCGCCGTCGGCCAGACGGAATCCGCGCGAGAGCCGTCCGACGGCCACGACGAGCGCGGCCGCGTGCGCGTCCTCCGCGCGCTCCGCCGGGACGGCGATGATCTGGTAGTCGCGCGCGATCTCGAGCATGCGCTCGGCGCGACCCGGCGACGCGGCGACGAACACCACGGTCTCGCCCGCATCGCGCGCGCGCCGGACGTCCGCAATCCAGTCCGGCACGCGGCCCTGGAATTCCAGCGCCGGCTGACACCGCACATGGCGCACCTCGTCCGCCGCCTCGACGCCGGCGGAATCGACCGCGAGCTGCTCCAGCCGCACGGCGCCGGCAAGCCGCGACATCACCCTGTCCGCGTCCAGGAACAGCTGATCCGGTGGCGCGACGTCGGCCGGCGTCTGGCCGCGCGGTGCGCGCTCGCCCGAAACGAGCGTCTGATAGCTGGAGTTGACCTGTTCCAGGAACCGCTCGATCTCGGCCCGCACGTCGTCGGGCTCGATGAGGATGGACGCGAGACGGCGCCTGAAGGTCAGGTATTCGAAGACGGTCGCGTCGAGGCCGGGATCGGCCGCCGCCGGCGCGTCGCCATCCCCCAGACGCTCTCGAATCGGCAGGACCCGGACCTGATCGATGGTGCCGGTGGAGCGCTGGGTCGCCGGATCGTAGCGGCGGAGCGACTCGATGGTGTCGCCGATGAACTCGATGCGGACCGGCTCGCTGTCACCGGGCTGGAAGATGTCGACGATGCCGCCGCGGACGCAGAACTCGCCGTGCTGATCGACAGGGTCCTCGCGGGTGAATCCGGCGTCCACCAGCCGGCTCGCCAGATCGTGCGGGTCGATTTCGACGCCCGCGCGCAGCTCGAGCACGGCGCCGGCGAGACGGTCGGGCGCGATCAGCCGGGGGAGGAGCGCCGGCGCGGAGATGATCACCAGACGGGCGTCGCCCGAGGCGATTCCGGCGAGCGCGTGCGCGCGGGCGGACGCGACCTGCAGGTGCGGAGCCAGGCCCCGGTACGGGTCGACCTCCTGCGACGGCAGCGGGACGACCGCGTTCTCGGCCGCGGATTCGCCCAGCCCCTCGAGCGCATCGAGGAAATAGCGCGCGTCGCCGGTCAACAGGTCGACGTCGGCGTCCGTGGGCACGACCGCGACGACCAGATCCCGGGGCGCCACGTGGGCCCGCACGGCCGCGTACAAGGCTTGCGCGGCCGGCGTGAGGCCGGCCAGACGCCCGGCGTCTGCGTCGAGACCTGCTCGGGCAGCCGCGGAGCGGAACAGCGCACGAAGTGAGAGCGAGGTGGAAGACCGCACGAACCCGGTCAGCGCCAGGAGGCGCAAACTACCAGTATATCGGGTCGGATCAGGTCCGATCAGGTCTGATCGGGCTTGCCCTCCGTAGCCCGAAGGGCGGAGGAGGGTCGATCAGGTCCGATTGAGCCGGGACAGCGCCCGCGCCCGTTCGATCAGCGCCGTCGTCGAGAACCCCTGCTCGACCGGCATCAGGACCACCCGGCCGCCGCGCGCTTCGACGATGTCCCGGCCGACGATCTGGTCCGCAGGCCAATCGGCGCCCTTGACGAGCACGTCGGGCTGGATCCGGCGGATCACCTCGTGAGGGGTGTCCTCGTCGAAGACGACGACGGCGTCGACCGCCGCGAGCGCGGCGATGACCTCGGCGCGCTCCGCCTCCGGGTTGATCGGGCGGTCCGGCCCCTTGTTCGCCCGCACCGATCGATCCGAGTTGACCGCGACGATGAGGGTATCGCCGAGCGCACGCGCCGCCTGCAGGTAGCGGACGTGGCCGGGGTGCAGGAGGTCGTAGACGCCGTTGGTGAACACGACGGTCCTGCCGGCGGCCTGCAGGCCGCGCGCGAACGCCGCGGCGTCGTCGATGCTGCAGACCCGCACGCGTCACTCCATCCAGATGCGCGCGACGCGGACACCCAGGTCGCGCCGGTCGTCGCCGCTGATGTCGCTCGGGCGCCAGGTCCGATCCACCGTCAGGACGCAGTCGAGCGATTCAGGGACCGCATCGAGCTCGAATGCGAGCTCGTGCCACTCATGGTCGCCGACGGCCTGCGTGCCGGCGCGGCGGCCGTCGACCTCGAGACCCACGGTGACGGGATGCTCACGGACGTCCGGATGGTGCGTGCGCAGCGCGAGGCGAACCCGGCGACCGCCGCCCGGCCTCAGGAAGAACCGGGCACGGGCGGACGACCACCGGACGCCCCGATCGCCTTCGTGCTCCAACCCGTACCACCCGCTGCCAATCTGCCCGACCTCGTCCCGGCCCATCGTGATCGCCGACCGCACGACGTTCCGGTGCTCGTCCATGAGCACGTACAGATCCTCCGGGCAGGCCATGCGGGCATCGCCGGTCGCGCGCGCGCTGACGAGGATCGTGTCCTCCCGCGGCCCGGACGCGACGGTTTCGAGCCCCCGCTCGAGCGCCAGACGCCGCTCCTCGTCCGAGCGGGCATAGACGTCGCGGGTGGCGGCGCGCTCGATCGCGAAGCCGCACGCCTCCAGCAGGCGCACGACCTCATCGAGCGTGTACTCGCGGTTGTGACGGCCGTAGATGCCGTTGCCGTGATACCGGTCGTTGATGTTCCGCCCCCCGGCGAGCGCGAGCAGGTTGCCCCACCGCGCGACGTTCGGCGTCGTGACCAGCAGCCGCCCTCCGGGCCGCAGCGCACGGTGCGCCTCGTAGACCATGTGGCTCGGGTTGATGAGGAGGTGCTCCAGGATCTCGCAGCACAGGACCGCGTCGTACGTCCCGGGCGTGACCGGGAACAGGTCGCGCTCGACGTTGAGCGGGACGTAATTGAACCGGAACCGCTCGCCGCTGACGCCGTGCGTCACTTCGTGCACGGTCTGATGCGCCTGCTCGACCTCGTAGAAGCTGAGCGGGTCGACCTGCGCGCCGAGATGGCGCTGCACGAGGATCGTCATGTAGTACGGGACCGCGCCGAGCTCGAGGACTCGCGAGCCGGGAGCCAGATCCGCCAGCCAGGCGAGCGTTTCGCGGAAGCGCTCCGCGTGGTCGCCGATATACGCGTGCCCTTCCGCCGCGCCGCCGACGTAGCGCTCGAAGAAGTCGAAAGGAATCAGGTACTCCCTGATCTCCCCGGCGGTCGGCAGGGTCCGGGTCATGGGCGCTCAGTCGGGTTGCGTGTCGAGGCGCACGCCTTCCGAGAAGCTCCAGCGATGGGGCGGGCGGTAGATGCCGACGTCCTTGATGCGCGACTTCACGCGGAACGTGTACAGCAGCCGGTGATAGTCGTAGGCAACGTTGTCGCGCGAGTGGACCGCGACGTCGAGCTTGTACGTCCCCTCGACGAGATGGAGGCTGTCGAGGTGCAGCGTCACCGTGCCGGTCCCGTTGAAGGAGACGGGCACGAACCCCTCGAGATCGGTGTTGGTGCCGTAGACGCAGACCCCTTCGGCGTTGAACAGGCCCATGCCGAACACGAAGTCGCGCATCGGCTTCGCCGCGCGCAGCTGCATCCGGATCGCCAGCGGCTCGCCGGAGTGGAACACGTGGCCCGGCTGGCCGTCGGGCCCGACCAGGACCACGTCCTCGATCTCGATGTCACGCGATCCCCAGCGCCCTTCCGTCGCCTGGAACATGTCGTCGGGCGCGCCCGACGCCGGATCCGCGATCTGCGCCTCCGGGTCCGGCGCGGCGGCGGACGCCTCCTCGCGGGCGCGGGCATCGCCGGCAGCCAGCACCGCCTCCTCGCTCTTCCCGACGTCCGCGACGTAGGCGCTGACGACGCGCCGGGGATCGCCCGACGCTTTCGCCACCCCCTCGTCGATCCAGAGCGCCTCGTCGCAGAAGCGCTCGACCAGCGCGAGCGAGTGCGTGACGAGCAGGATCGTCTTGCCGCGCCGGCGGAACTCGCCGAACTTGTCGAGGCACTTGTGCGTGAAGCCCTCGTCGCCGACGGCGAGCACCTCGTCGACGAGCAGGACGTCCGGGTCGACGTGAATCGCCACGGCGAACCCGAGCCGCATGTACATCCCGGACGAGTACGTCTTGACCGGCGCGTCGATGAACTCCGCGAGCTCGGCGAACTCCACGATCTCGTCGAAGCGTCTGGCGATCTCGCGCTTCGACAGACCGAGCATGATGCCGTTGATGAAGACGTTCTCGCGCCCGGAGATCTCCGGATGGAAGCCGGCCCCGAGCTCGATGAGGGCGGAGATGCGGCCGTTCACCGTCAGGGTCCCGGAGCTGGGGCGCGTGATGCCGGCGACGCACTTGAGCATCGTGCTCTTGCCGGAGCCGTTGCGGCCGACGATGCCGTAGGTCGAGCCCTTCGGGACGGTGAACGAGATCCCCTTCAGCGCCGTGAACGTCTCGTCGGGCCGCAGATCCCGCACGAGGCTGCCGGAGAGCAGCGCGCTCTTCAGCGTCGCGAACTGCTTGCGGTGCGCGAACCGGCGATAGACCTTGGTGACGTCGCGCGCGTCGATGGCAATCGCGCTCACGATGCTCACACTTCCTCCGCCAGCGAGTCGCGCAGGCGGTCGAAGATGAAGTACCCGGCGAAGAACAGCGCGATGGAGGCCGCCAGCAGCGCCAGGAGCCACTTCCAGTGGCCGTACGGCCCATCGTAGAACAGGATCTCCTGGTAGGAGATCGCCAGGTGCGTGAACGGGTTCAGATCCAGCAGCGTCTTGCCGATGCCCGGCACCATCGTCATCGGGTAGATGATCGGCGTGGCGAAGAACCAGAACGTCAGCAGGTTCGCGAGCAGGTCCTTCAGGTCACGGAAGTGCACGGTCAGGGAGGACACGATGAGCGCCAGGCCCAGCGTCAGCACCAGCTGCGTGACGACGACCACCGGGAACCACGCCAGCTCCGACAGGTTGAGCGGGATCCGGTAGTAGATCAGGAACGCCCCGAGGATCGGCAGCCCCAGGAAGAAGTGCACCATGTTCGCCAGCACCGTGACGACCGGCAGCACCTCCGCGGGGAACAGCACCTTCTTGATCAGGTTGCCGCCCGAGATCAGCACGTTGGACGACTCGAGCAGCGACGAGGAGAACCAGGTCCACGGCAGGATGCCGCAGAACATGAAGAGCGCAAAGGGCTGAATATCGGAATGGGCCCCCGGCAGGATGACGGTGAAGACGAACGAGTAGATCAGCAGCAGGAGGAGCGGGTTGACGAACGACCAGAAGAAGCCGAGGACCGACCCGCGGTAGCGCGCCTTCAGGTCGCGGACGACGAGGCTGTGGATCAGCCCCCGGTACTTCAGCAGCGTGCGGAGATTCGCCAGCATGCGTCTAAACGCGGCTGGACGGTCTCAATCCGCAATCGATCCGCAATCCGCAGTCCGGAATCCGCAATCCTACAGCCCTCTCTTCATGCGCACGCGCTCGGCTGCCCGCAGCTTCATCATCGCGGTCAGCATCGCGATCCGCGCCCGCTCGGCGTCCTCCTCCGTACGGGCGTGCCGCAGCTCCTCCTCGGCCTCCCGCCGCTCCCGCTCCTGCCGCTCGACGTCGATCTCCTCGGGCCGGTCGGCCAGGCGCACCATGACCGTGACGCGGTCCGGCAGCACTTCGGCCATGCCGAAGTCGAGGACGACGTAGCTCCGCTCGCTCCCCTTGCGATACCACAGCTCGCCGGGCCGGAGCATCGCCAGCAGCGGCGTATGCCCCGGCAGGATGCCGAGCGCCCCGTCCCACCCGGGGAGCTGGACCTCGTCGACCGCCTCGTTGACGATCGGCCGGTCGGGCGTGACGATCTCGAGCGCGAGCGCCTTCGGGATGGTCATGCGTTCTTCGCCTTCTCGATGGCTTCGTCGATGGTGCCGACCATGTAGAACGCCTGCTCCGGCAGGGCGTCGTGCTTGCCCTCGACGATCTCCTTGAAGCCGCGGATCGTCTCGGCGATCGGCACGTACTTGCCGGGGAAGCCGGTGAACTGCTCGGCGACGAAGAACGGCTGCGACAGGAACCGCTCGATGCGCCGCGCGCGCCCGACGGTCAGCTTGTCTTCTTCCGACAGCTCGTCGATCCCGAGAATCGCGATGATGTCCTGCAGGTCCTTGTAGCGCTGCAGCACCTGCTTCACCGCGCGGGCCACATTGTAGTGCTCGTCGCCGATGATG
>CAYUPN010000049.1:0-29578 GCA_964446605.1 uncultured Bifidobacteriaceae bacterium
TCATCGAGATCGACTGATTGCGGATTGGGACTGACGCGCGTCGATTGCGGATTCTTGCGGATTGAGTGAACGCTGGCGATTGCGGATTGCTGCCCGCTGCCCGCTGCCGGCTACAGTTTCTCCATGGCCAGCTGCGCGGCCGCCTGCTCGGCGTCCTTCTTCGTCCGCCCTTCCGCCTCCGCCAGCACCTCCTCGTCCACCCGCACCCGCACGCGGAAGCGCTTGTCGTGCTCCGGACCCTGCTCGGCGACGACCTCGTAGCGCGGCAGCGGACGCCCGAGCGCCTGCAGCCGCTCCTGGAGCGCCGACTTGAAGTCGCGCAGGAAGCCGGGTGACCGCACGCGCGCGATCTCGTCGGCCATCTCGCGCAGCAGGAACGTGCGCGCCGTCTCCAGCCCGCCGTCCAGATACAGCGCCGCGATGAGCGCCTCGCAGCCGTCGGCCAGCAGCGCCTGCTTCCGGCGGCCGCCCGTCTTCTCCTCGCCTCGTCCGAGCAGCAGATAATCGCCGAGCCCGATGCGGGTCGCCAGCGCCGCGAGCGACGTCGTCGAGACGAGCGTCGCCTTGGCCTTGGACTTCTGGCCCTCGGTGAAGTGCGGGAACTCGTGATAGAGCAGGTCCGCGATCAGGAAGCCGAGCACCGCGTCGCCCAGGAACTCCAGCGACTCGTTGTCGAGCACGCCGCCGGTGGCGTCCTCGTGCGCGCGCGACTTGTGCGTCAGCGCGTGCTCGAGCAGCCCGGAGTCGCGGAACCGGTACCCGATCCGCCGCTCGAGCGCGGCGAGCACGCCTCCCATCGGCACGACGATGCCGGCCGGCATCTGCTCCTGGTGCTCGGCGATGATCCGGCGTGCCTCGTCGGCCGTCCCGGGGGGCACCGCGACGCGCATTTCGATCAGCCCCTGCGCGCTGAACGGGAACACGGAGGGCGTCGGGCCCGCACCCGCGCTCGCAATCGACTGGATGCCGTGCGTCTCGAGCAGGCCCCGGACGATGTTCGCCTCGACCTCCGAGTGGGTGCGGAAGATGATCGGCCAGTCCATGGCGGAGGGGCTCACGTGGCCGCGAGGCCGGCCGCCGTGGCGCCGTGCTCAGCCGTCGTCGCCGCCTCGTCGATCTTGACGAGGATCAGCGTCATGTCGTCGTGCGGCCCCGGATCCCCCGCGAAGGCACGTACCTCGCGGAGGATCCGCTCGCGCAGCTCGTCGAACGGCCGATGGCCGTGCTCCTCGATGATCGCGCTCAGCCGCGCTTCGCCGAACAGATCGTCGGAGGCGTTCATCGCCTCGCTGATGCCGTCGGTGAACAGCACGAGCAGGTCGCCGGGATCGAGCGGCAGGGTCGCCTCCTCGAGCACCGCGGCGAACCGCTCCCCGCGATCGAAGGCGAGGCCGAGCACCATGCCGTCCGGCGCCAGCGCGCAGGCGCGCCGCTCCGGCGCGCGCGCCGGCAGGTGGATGAGCGGCGTGTGCCCCGCGCGCGCGTAGGTGATCACACGGCGCTCCAGGTCGAGGACGGCATAGGTCATCGTGATGAAGCTGCGGGGGTCGAGGTTGCCCGCGATGATCCGGTTGGCGGCGATGAGCAGGTCGCGCGGCGACCGGTGAATCTGGCTGAGCGAGAGCATCAGCCCCTTCATCTCCGCCATGTACAGCGCCGCCGACGTGCCCTTGCCGGACACGTCGGCGATCAGCAGGCCGATCCGGTGCTCGTCGATGGGCAGGAAGTCGTAGTAGTCGCCGCCGACCTCGCGCGCGGGGGAACAGTGCGCCGTCAGCTGCAGCCCCGGCATGCGCACCTCGCCCTGCGGCAGCAGCGACATCTGGATGTCGCGCGCGATGCGGAGCTCCTCCTCGAGGCGCTTCTTCTCCGCCATCTCCGCCAGCAGCCCCGTGAGCCGGCTCGTCATCGTGTTGAACGACATCGCCAGCTCGCCCAGCTGGTCGCGCGCCCGCACCGCGATGCGGTGCGTGAAGTCCCCCTGCTGGACGCGGACCGTGCCGACGAACAGCTCGTGCACCGAGCCGGTGATCGAGCGCGCCAGCGCGAGGCCGAGCACGAGCGCCGCGAACTGGATCAACAGGAACAGCACCCCGACGATCACGAGCATGAGGACGACGAGCTGGCCGAACGTGCGCTCCCCCTCGCGCGCCGGCGACAGCCGATCGTAGATCTCGCCGAGGCTCATCGTGATCGACACCGTCGCGCGGCCCGGCACGCCGGTGCCCCAGTCGGCGTAGTCCAGGTACACGACCCACGGCGGCTGGAACCGCCCGTCCTGCTCTCCGTCGTCCCGGCCGGCGAGCTCGAGCCGGCGCGCGCCGGACGGCGCGGGCGCCGGAGGCGCCCCCATCGCGGTGATGTCGTGCAGCGCGATGCCCGTGTCCCTGCGGATCCGGGCGGCCGCCTCCTCGTTGAGCGGCACGTCGAGCACGACCGCGTAGCGCGGCGCCGTGCCGGGCGCGAGCACGGCCGCCCGGACGGTGAGCTGTACCTGTCCGGTGGGCTCGACGCCCGGTCCGGCCTGGCACACCGCACCCGGCGGGCCGGCACACGACGCGACGACGCCCGCGAAGCCGTCGCAGCCAATCCAGTCCGGCAGCCGGTCGGGGGGCGCCAGGTGCGCCCACGGGCCGGCGGTCGCGAGCTGCGACGCGCGGAGCGCCATCCGGCCGACGCTCCCCTCCGCCGCCGGGCACTGCCTGGCCACCGGCACGAACGCGAGCGACGCGCCGGCGTAGCGCGACGCCAGCGTCGCCTGCTTCCGCTCGAGATACTCGCGCACGTCCTCGTCCGAGACGAGCCGTGCGATTTCGATGGCGCTCGAGCGCGCCAGCAGCTGCGCCTGCTCGATCGCGGCCGTGAAGCGCGACGCCAGGATGTAGTGGCTCACGCTGCCGAAGAGCAGCAGCGCGCAGAGCAGCCCGAAGACGACGATCAGCAGCGCCGGCACGAGGCCGACGAAGATGTACGAGAGCGTGAGCTTGCGGCGGACGCGCCACAGCAGGCGCTCGCGGGTGAGCGTGATGGCGCGCGCGAGGAAATAGGCGAGCCCCACGAGCAGCACGAGCATGCCGAGGCTGCCCGCCAGCTCCATCGCGGGCGTGGCCAGCCCGAGGCGCGCCGCGAGCGCGGTGAGGAGGCGGACGGCCCCGCCGGCCAGGATGGCGCGGCCGGGCCACGTGCCGACGAGCGCCTGCACCGCCGGATGCCGATCAGGCGCGTGACGGGGCGGGCGCGTCCGTGTCGGAGGGAACACCTGATGCCTCACTGGGGCAGGACCGTTTCACGGATCGCGTCGTGGGGAGCCGTGCAGTGCACCTCGTCCGCGCCGCGGCTGCGGCCGGGCGCCGTGCGGGCGTGAACCGCCCAATGATATCGTAACGGTGTGAAGCTGACGGAACGCGCCGGATTCGCCACGACCTGCATTCATGCCGGACAGGAGCCCGACCCCTCCACCGGCGCCATCATCACGCCGATTTTCCAGACGTCGACGTACGTCCAGGAGGGGCTCGGCCGCCACAAGGGGTACGAGTACGCCCGCACGCAGAACCCGACGCGCGCGGCGCTCGAGGCGAACGTCGCGGCGCTCGAAGCGGGACGCGCCGGCTTCGCGTTCGCGTCGGGCATGGCGGCGATCGCTGCGGTCGCCTCGCTGCTGCAGTCCGGCGATCACGTGATCGTCACGGACAACACCTACGGCGGCACGTTCCGCCTCTTCGAACGCGTCCTGCGGCGATCCGGCCTGACGTTCACCTACGTGGACACCGGCAACCTCGATCTGATCGTGGAGGCGATCACGCCGCAGACGCGCATGCTGTTCGTCGAGACGCCGACGAACCCGGTGCTGGGCCTCACGGATCTCACCGCCGCCGCCGAGCTGGCCCGCCAGCGCGGTCTGACGCTCGTCGTGGACAACACGTTCGCGAGCCCCGCCATCCAGCGTCCGATCGAGCTGGGCGCGCACCTGGTCGTCCACAGCACGACGAAGTACCTGAACGGCCACAGCGACAGTGTCGGCGGCGCCGTCGTCGCCGTGGAGGACGCGCACATCGAGTGGCTGCAGTTCTACCAGAACGCGGCCGGCGGCATCCTCAGCCCCTTCGACTCGTGGCTGGTGCTGCGCGGAACGAAGACCCTGGCCGTGCGCATGGCGCAGCACAACCGAAACGGGCAGGCGCTGGCCGAGTTCCTGGCCGGACACCCGAAGGTCCGGCGTGTCTACTACCCCGGACTGCCCTCGCATCCGCAGCACGCCCTGGCCGCCCGGCAGATGCGCGGCTTCGGCGGCATGCTGGCCTTCGATCTCGGCTCGCTGGAGGCCGCCGGCCGCGTGCTCGAGCGCGTGCGCCTGATTGCGCTCGCCGAGAGCCTCGGCGGCGTCGAGAGCCTGATTTCCCATCCGGCCACGATGACGCACGGCTCGGTGCCGCCGGAACGGCGTCAGGCGCTCGGGATCACCGATGGCCTCGTCCGGATCTCGGCGGGCATCGAAGACATCGAGGACCTCGAAGCGGATCTGGCGCAGGCGTTGGAGTAGTTCGGATCCAGGGGCCAGGGATCAGGGGCCAGGGATCAGGGGCCAGGGGCCAGGGGCCATGCGGAGACGCGAAATCCGCAATCAATCCGAAATCCGCAGTCCGCAATCCGCAAGCGACAGCTAGTCCACCGACTCCCTGATCCACCCGACGTAGGCCTCGCTCCCCCCGCTGCACGGAATCACCAGGAACTCGGGCAGCTCGTAGGGATGGAGCTGTGAGAGCCGCTCCTGCAGCGTCACGACCTTGTCAGCCAGGGTCTTGATGATGAGCTGCCGCTCCGTGTCGGCCTGGACTTCCCCCTTCCACCGGTAGACCGAGCGCATTGCCGGCAGCACGTTCACGCACGCCGCCAGCCGCTCGCCCACCAGCGTCCGGGCGAGCCCCTCGCCGTCCGTGTCAGCCCCGATCGTCGTCAGCACGATTACCGCCGCCATGCGCGTCTCCTCCGCCGGCGCCGCACCCGGCCCCGGACTTGTACTTTGGCGTGCGGTGCGGTAAAAAGACCACACTTGTACTTCGCACGCCGATGCGGTACAACGGAATTCCACTTGTACTCGGCACGCTGGTGCGGTACAAGGAATGCGTACTTGTACTTCAGCGTCCGATGAAGTACAAGGAACAGGCCGCAGCCGTGAACCGGAAGCCGTCCATGTCCGACCGCCGCTCCAGAGCCGCCCACACCCCGTCGCCGACGGCCCCCGGCCGCGCGCGGCGGATGATCCGTGCGCTCCTCTGGGCCGGCGCGGCCATCGTCCTGATCGAGGCGCTCTTCGGCGCCCGCGGCCTGACCGCGATGCTGGAGGCCCGCCGGCAGCACGAGGCGCTGGAGGCGTCGCTCGCGACGCTGCGCGCGGAGAATGCCCGCCTGCGTGAGGAAGCGACGCGGCTTCGCGAGGACCCGTCGGCCATCGAGGAGGCGGCGCGCCGGGACCTGCAGTTCATCGAGCCCGGCGAGAAGCTGTTCATCATCAGGGACCCCCGCCCGGAATAGCCGTCCGGCCGGCGCCGCCGCTCCATTATCATGAGCGCATGCGCCGTCTCATTCTCGCCTCCGTCCTGCTCGTCACCGTCACGCTGGCCGCCGACGCGCCGCGTGTCGTGCCGCCTGCCGCCCAGTCGGAACCGTCCGTCCGCCTCGTACTGCTCGTCGCGGTCGACCAGCTCCGGCACGACTACCTGACCAGGTTCCGGACCGAGTACTCGGGCGGCTTCGCCCGGCTGCTCGCCGACGGCGCCAGCTTCTCGGACGCACGACTCGAGCACTACCCCACGGTCACCGCCATCGGCCACTCGACCATGCTGACCGGCGCGCTGCCGTCGGTGAGCGGGATCATCGGCAACGACTGGTACGACCGCGCCGAAGGGAAATCAGTGACCAGCGTCTCCGATCCCGGCACGACCCTGATCGGCGCCGAGGGCACCGGCTCGTCCCCCCACAGGCTCCAGGTGCCGACCCTCGGCGACGAGCTCAAGGTCGCCGCTCGCGGCGACACGGCGCCGAAGGTGATCGGCCTGTCGCTGAAGGATCGATCCGCCATCCTGACGAGCGGCCATCAGGCGAACGCCGCGCTCTGGTTCAACGGGACGAGCGGGGGCTTCGTGACGAGCACGTACTACGGCACGGCGCTGCCGGCCTGGGCCGAGGCCTTCAACGCCCGCCGGCCGTTCGATGCGTTCGCCGGCAGGCTCTGGGACTTCGCCGGCGGCCCGTCCGGCACCGGACGGGCCATGCCCGGTGAAGCCGGCCAGCCGCTCTACAGCGCGGCTGCCGGCAGCCCGTTCGGGAACGAGGTGCTGGTGGACCTGGCGGTCACGGCAATCGAGGCCGAGAAGCTCGGCCAGCGCGGCATCACGGACCTGCTCTCGGTGAGCTTCTCGTCCAACGACAGCGTCGGGCACTCCTACGGTCCCGACAGCCCCGAGGTCCACGACATCTCCGTCCGGACGGACCGTGCGCTCGCCCGGCTGTTCGCTCGCGTCGACGAGCTCGTGGGCCTCGACCGCACGATTGTCGTGCTCACGGCCGACCACGGGGTCGCCCCCCTGCCGGAGGACCAGCAGGCGCGCAGGCTGCCAGGCGGCCGCATCCCCGGGTCCGCGATCTTCGATCCCATCGAAGCCGCGCTGGACGCGAAGTACGGCGAGGCGCAGTGGATTCTCGCAAGCGCCGGCAGCTCACCCTATCTCAACCACGCCGTCGCCGCGGAGCGCGGGCTCGACCTCGAAGAGGTCCGGAAGGTGGCGGCGGCGGCCGTGATGACCGTGCCGCAGGTCGCCCGCGTCTACACGCGCGATCAGCTGCTCGCGGGCATGGTGCCGGACGACACCATCGGGCGTCGCATCGCGCGGAGCTATCACCTGCAGCGCTCCGGTGACCTCGAGATCGTCCTGCAGCCCTACTGGCTGCGCTCGTCGCGCGGGACCACGCACGGCACGCCGTATCGGTACGACGCGCAGGTGCCGCTGGTGTTCATGGGGCCCGGCGTCCGGCCCGGGACGTACTACAACCCGGTGGCGCTGAACGATCTGGCGCCGACGGTCGCCGCGCTCGTCGGCATCCCGGCGCCCGGCGGAGCCGCCGGCCGCGTGCTCACCGAGATGCTGACCTCGACCCCCGCGGCCCACCCGGGCCCGTCGGCGAGACGCTGACGTCCGCCGGCGGCATGCCGGACTCACGCGGCGCTGCTGCGCGACGAGCGCCGGCGCCGCGTCGACTTCGTTCCCGCCGATTTCTTCGAGGAGGTCTTGCGTGACGTCCCGCCGGACGCGCGCCGCGGCGTCCGGTTCGCGGCGGCGGCCGCGGGGCGGCGCCCCTTCCCGGCGCCTTCGAGGCTGCGCTGCAGCCGCTCCATGAGATCGATGACGTTCGACGGCGCTTCGAGCTCCGCCGGACGCGTGTGCACCTTGCCTTCGCGGGCGCGCTCCTCGATGGCCGTCTGCAGCCGCTCGCGGTACTCGTCCGTGTAGCGCGCCGGATCCCATGCGACCTTCAGCTCGCGGATCAGGCGCACCGCGAGATCGACTTCCGCCGCCGGCAGCTTCTCGCGCGCCGGCAGATCCAGCTCCGACGTCTCGACGAGCTCGTCGGCATACCGCAGCAGCGAGAGCTCGAGCGCGTCGCCGATCGGATGCACGCAGCACAGGTGGGGCGACTGGCGCAGGACCACCGTCGCGATCGCGACCAGGCCGGTCTTGTCCATTGCCTCCCGGAGCACCTGGTACGCGCGCGCCCCGGGACCCGTCGGCACGAGGTGATACGGCTTCTCGAAGTAGCGATCGTCGATCTGGTCGCGCGGCACGAAGTCGAGGATCCCGATCGCCCCCTTGCGCCCGACGGTGGCGGCTTCGAAGTCCTCGCGCGTCAGCACGACGAAGCGGCCCTTCGTGTACTCGTAGCCCTTGACGATGTCGTTCCAGTCGACCGGCTTGCCGTCGGCGAGGCAGACACGCTCGTACTTGATCGGCGACTTGTCGGCGGCGTGCAGCAGCCGGAACCTCGGCCGGCGGTCGCGCACCGCCGTGTGGACGGCCACCGGCACCGTGACCAGTCCGAACGTGATCGCGCCGTTCCAGATTGCGCGGGCCATGCCGGGAGTGGCAGCAAGCTCCGTACCCCGTACGGGTGTCTGGCACCCGTACAGTACGGGTGTCAGACACCCGTACTGTACGGCTAGCGGAGGCGGCCCAGCGGGCCCAGGGTAAGGTTCAGCTCGGCAGGGTCGATGCCGAAGCGGTCGGCGAGCTCGCGGACGGTGTCCTCGAGGCGCATGAGCGCAAGCCCGACCGATTCGCTCTCCGGCTCGGTCAGGACTCCCTCCTCCATCTGGCGGATCGCCTGCCGCTCCATCAGCTCGCGCAGGAACTCGACGAGGCTGAGGACCAGCTGCACGACGGACCGCTGCACTTCGTCCGGGTCGGGATTGAGGCGCGCGGGGGACACCGGCGCACGTACGGGCGCGCGCCGGGCCGGGGTGGCTGAAGCCGGACGCTTGCGGCGCCTTCCCGCGGTGCGCGGCGGGCGCTTCACAGCCATGGCGCGAACGCGTACGGAGGAAACGGACCCGATTCACTCAGCTCGAGGTCGGGGACGCTGGCGCGGGCCCGCGACACGGCGCGCCGGTACGCGGCGCCGGCGCCGCGATCGATCAGGTGGTAGATCGTCACCAGCTCTCCCTCGGACCGCGGAGGGCTGCCGCGCTCGGCCCGAACGAGCGGAGCCCAGCATGCAGCGGCCGGCGCCAGTTCGGGGACGACCTCGAGGGGCCGAGCCGCCCGGGCGAGCAGATACGCGCGGCCGGATGACGGACGCGCCACCCGCCGCCGGAGAGCGGCGTCCGGGTGCGCGCGCACGCGCAGCGTCATCTGCTCGCGGCCGTCGACGAGCCGCAGCGCGTCGCGCACCGCCCGGCGATGTCGCCGGAGCAGCGCGCGCAGCTCCCCTTCGTCCGTGGCGCCCGAGCCGAAGCGTGCCGGAAGGATTGCGGGCACGCGCCTCGCGAGCCGGCGGACGGTCGCGTCATGACGCTCGAGCGCCGGCCGGGTCACCGGCCCCGATCCGGCCGGCGACGCGCCGACGACCGCCGCGATGCCCGGCCCGCGCACGACCATCAGCGGCTCCCGCTTCGCGCCGCGCAGGCCGGACACCAGCGAGTGATCGCCGTCCCCGACGAGCGCGTAGAGCCGGAGCGTCAACGCCCGGTCCCGCGCTGGCGCGGCTGCGCGCGATCGATCGCGGCGAGCATCAGCGACACGCGCGCGTAGATGAGGTCCACCCCGCCGACCCCGAGTACGAGCTCGCCGTGCACGACGACTCCCTGGTTGAGCAGGTTATCGACCAGGTCGAGCAGGGAACGGTCGCCGGTGATGTCCAGCGTGTGCAGCTGTGCGGCGGCGCGGCGGCGCCGGGATCGGGGGGCGCCCGCCATCAGGGCTCGTCCATCCCGGGCATGAAGCTGTACGGAGGCCACGGCCCGCTGACGGCAACCGTCCAGCCGTCGGCCTGCAGTCGTCCACGGACGCGCCGCAGCCGCGTGCGCCAGGCGGCGCGGCGCGCGCGATCGAGCAGGAACGCGGTCGCGATCGCGGGCCCGCCTTCGTCCGGCTCGCGGGCAGCGATCCGCCGGTCGGCCGTGCCGCGGGCGAGCGCCTTCACCAGGAGCTCGGCCGCATCGCCCAGCGAGCGGCTGCGGGACCCGGCCAGCGCCTGCCGCCGCGCCTGCAAGTACGCGACGCCGGACCGGCGCGCCTCCGTCCGCACGGGCCGGGGCGCGCCCGGCGCAATCGTCACGCCCCACTCCTCGTGCCGCTCGAGGCGTGCGAGCAGCCGGGTCAGGCGCGCGGCGCGGGCGCCGAGGTCCGCCCTGGCCCGATCGTCGCTCGCGTAAATCGTGAACAGCTTGAACGGCAGGACGGCGCGCCGCTTGAACAGGTGGCGGACGACGGCCTCGTGCGCGAGGGCCGTCCCGGCGACCGCGTCGAGGGAGCGGAGGGTACGGCGGATCGCGGCGTCGGAGAAGCGATCGGGCGGCGCGTCGGCCACGGCGGCCCACAGCGTCCCCCCGAGATGCAGCGCGCGCAGCGGACCCAGACCGTCCGGTCCGGCCGGCGCGCCGGCGAGGCGCGGCGCCCGCGAGGCGGCGAAGACGCAGAACATGTAGGTGCCCGCCACGCGGCGGGCACGGCTGCGCGGCGTCCGCGCGCTCACCGGCTCCCGTCCTCCACGTGCACGTCGACGCCGACCACGCGCGTGTCCCCTGCGGCGGCGGCATCGGCCTGCAGTTCGCGCAGCCTCGCGACCACGTCGCGCTCGACGGCTTCGCACTCCTCCGCCGAGATCTCGCCCAGTTCCAGCCGCATCTGCGCCTCGAGCAGGCGCTGACGGAGCACCGCCGGATCGTTCAGCTCCTGGTCGACGACGCGCGCGACCTTGTCGAGCACGAATCGCAGGCCGCCGACCAGCAGTGAATCGAGCACGAACATCAGACGCGCTCCAGCTTCAGGCGGATGTTGACGAAGTTGTACGGCGGCCACGGCCCCGTGTACTTGAACATCAGGTGGTCGAGCGACCCCGCAATCGCCTTCACCTGGGCGTCGAAGGCCGGCTCCTGGTCGCGCGACACGAGGAAGGCCGCGTTCATGATCATCCGATCGCCGATCGGCTTGTTGATCCGCGAGGCCACCGACACGCTCCGGAGGCGCTCGAGGATTTCCGCGACGTAGCGCTCGGACCGGGCCTGCAGGGCCGTGTCGATGGCCCGCCCGTACTGCATGCGCGCGAAATAGGTCGAGCCGCGCTGCACCGCGATCTCGTTCTTGAGCCGGTGGATGTCCTCGTCCTCCTGCTCGATGCGCTTCACCGCCAGCTCGCGGTCCCAGAGCACCTTCAGGCCGAACTCCACCTTGTCCTTCATCTTGGCGAGCACGTCGGCGAAGGCGTCGTAGGCCGATCGGAGCAGCTCGATCGTGTCCTCGCGGGTCTTGAAGATCGTGCCGAACGACATCGGGATGACGGTGTGATCCCGCATGACCGCCTCGTTCACGCGCTCGTGCGCGAGGACGTTCTCGCGCGTCGAGTCGATGAGGCCGATGGGCACGTCGGAGACGACGGCGCCGATGTCCCGGTAGTTGATCGTGTAGACCTCGAGACTGTCGGCGCTGATGCCCACCGGGCCGAACTGCAGCGGCTCGGCCGCCTGAATGATGCAGTACACGTACTTGCCGTGCGGCGCACCGGTCGGCTCGGGCGTCTCGATGGGCACCGCGACGGGGCCGGGAGCCGGGGCCGCGCGCGTCCGGCTCCGGGCGGGCCGCCCGTTCCCCGCGCGCTGCCCGGCCTGCGGCGCACGGGCCGCCGTCCGGCGGGAACCGCTGCCGCCGGTGCCGCGGCGCGTCGTGCTCGTCCGGGTCGTGGATCGCTTTCGTGTCATGGTCAGTCTGTCGAGCGGCCTGCCGACGCCCCCGTGCCGTTGCCGGACGCGAGCAGCTCGCCGATGATGCGGACCAGATCCTGCGGCAGGCACGGCTTGGTCACCACCGCGTCGCAGCCGGCCAGCCGGGCACTCTCGGCGTGGCCGGCCATCGCGTGGCCGGTCAGCGCCATGATCGGAATCCTGCGCGTCCGCGCGTCGGCCTTCAGACGGCGCGTTGCCTCCCAGCCGTCGACCATCGGCATCGAGAGGTCCATCAGAATCAGATCCGGCTGCAGCTCGATCGCCTTGCGGATGGCTTCGTCGCCGTTGCACGCGTCGACGACCCGATAGCCGCAGAACACCAGATATTCCCCGTACAGGATCCGGGCATCCTCGAAGTCGTCGGCGAGGAGCACCAGCGGGGCCCGCTCCTCGCTCATGCCTGCAGCTCCACCGGTACCCGCAGGCGGAACGTCGAGCCGCGTCCGAGCTCGCTCGACACGGTAATCGTCCCGCGCAGCAGCGCCGCGAACCGGCGGCAGATCGCCAGCCCCAGTCCGGTGCCGCCGTACGCGCGGCGCGGCGTCGCGTCCACCTGGCGGAAGTCCTCGAAGATGCTCACCTGATCCAGCTCCGCGATGCCGATGCCGGTGTCGACCACCGAGAGCACGACATGCCGCGCGCCGTCCATGGACGCGCGGACGCACAGACTTCCATGCGGCGTGAACTTCACCGCGTTGCTGATCAGGTTCACCAGGATCTGCTTCATCTTCTGCCGATCCGTCCGGAGCCGCGGGATGCCGGGCCGGATCGCCAGGCTCGTCTCGAGCCGCGCGCGCTCGATGAGCGGCTCGAGCTCGAGCACGACCTCGTGCACCAGCGCGCCGATGTCGAACGCCGTGACCTGCACCGGCATCTGCCCGGCTTCGATTCGGGTGACGTCGAGAATCTCGTCGATGAGCGTCAGCAGGTGACGGCCGTTCGCCTCGATGCGCTCCAGGTTGCGCCGTTGCAGATCGGTGATCGGCCCGGAGACGCCCTGCAGCGTGATCGCGGCGTAGCCGAGGACCGCGTTGAGCGGCGTGCGCAGCTCGTGCGAGACGTTGGCCAGGAACTGCGACTTCGCCGCCGACGCGTTGACGAGCTCGACCGTCTGGCGCCGGAGCACCTCGTTCTGCCGGGCGAGCTCCGCCGTCGCGTCGCGCACCTTCTGCTCGAGCTCGTCGGAGGCCGCCTTCAGCTGCTCGTACAACCGGGCGCGCTCGATCGCCTCGGTCCGGTCGTGGAGAATCGTGACGATCGCGGTCAGCTCGCCGACGCCCGACAGCATCTTGCCGGCGATCGCCTCCACCGGGACGGGGCGCCCCGTCTCCGGGTCGCCGAGCATGATCTCGCCGCGTCTGGTGGTGTCGACGCCGCTCGAGAGCAGCCCGGAGACGAACAGGGTGAACGAGGCGTCGTTCGCCTGTACGATCCGCTGCGCTGCCTCGCTGAACCCCGGCTGCATCGTGAACAGCCGCTCCGCGCGCGCGTTCATCAGCGAGATGTTCCCCGCCTCGTCGGTGACGAGGATCGGGTCCGCCACCGAGTCGATGATCAGGTTCAGGCGATCGCGCTCCGCGCGCCAGTGCGCCTCGGCCTGCCGCAGGCGCAGGTACGTCTCCTCGCTTTCGAGCGTCGCCCGGTGCAGGTCACTGACATTGCGCAGGACCGAGACGATGCCGGTCCCCTCGCGGGGGTCGGTGACGACCGCGCTGAGCAGCTCGAACAGCAGGTCCGACCCGTCGGCTGGGTCGACGAGCGACACCTCCCGCCGCGTGATGTCGTCCTCCTTGGACAGCGCGGTCCGCGACAGCGCGGCCGAGAAGAACATGTTGTTCAGCTCGATCGCGCGACGCCGCCCCTCGCTGACCGTGTCGGGCGCGGAGAACAGCAGCTCCGCCCGCGTGTTGGCCAGCAGCAGCCGCCCCTCGGTATCGGTGAGCAGGATGGGATCGGTGACCGCGTTGAGCACGCGATGCAGCAGCGTCCGCTCGCGCCGGAGCTGCCGCTCCTGCTCGGAGGCGCCCGTCGGGCCGACGAGCCGTGCCAGGCCGCTGCTCAGCATCTCGCCGAACCAGCCGAGCACGGGCGCGGCCGGGTCGCGTGCCGGGCTCACCAGCACGACCCCGATGGGGTGCGCCGCGTCGGAGGCGCCGCCGAGCGGCACCGCGACGACGTCGGCCATCGCGCGGCGGGCGAGCGCGTCGACGCCGGGCATGCGCAGCGCGTCGACACGCGGAATCACGCGCGGCCGTCCGACGGAGATCGCGAAGGCGACGGGATCACCGGGCGCGTCCAGGCGGACGCGCCGCAGGCTCGACAGCCGCACGCCGATGGCCGCAATCGGCATGGCCGTCCCGCCGTCGATGTCGGCGAGCGCGACCACCGCCGCGCGGACCCCCGCATGCGCCGCCAGCCACTCGAGCGCCCGCGAGGCATGCGCCGTCGCATCGCCGCCGCCCGCCAGCAGCCCCTGCACGAGCTGCAGCTTCGCCGCCGCCGAGATTCCGGGCCGCTGATCCGCCAGCGCCTGGACACCCATCGTCGCGTCGAAACGTCAGCGCCCGGCGCGCTTGCGGGCCGCCGCGGGTGCGCGCAGGCCGCCCGACAACTCGGCGCGCAGCGCCTCGTTCTCGGCGATGAGCTCGTCGTAGGCGCGCGGCGCCTCGAGCACCGGCCGGGCGACGGCCGTCGTGTGCCCGACCGCCTCCGAGTACTTGAGGTACGTGTCGATCGATGCCACGACCACGCGCGCTTCCACCGTCAGCAGATCGATGCCGACCAGCGACACCCTGACCCACGCGTCGATGACGATGCCCTTGTCGAGCACGCGATCGAGCACGTCGATCAGACTGGTGCCGCCGGCCGCGCGTTCAACGGGCATGCCTGCAGGCCCTCCTTGACTGGCGTCTCATGCCGACTCCGTGGACGCGGGCGGCGCGCACACGCGTCCTCCTCGCGGTGTCCGGCGGCCCCTCTCCGCCGGCCGCCGCTTCCGTTACCGCCGGATACGCCTGGCCGCCACGCTCTTCCGCGCACCCGGGACGGCGGCGGCGAGCTTGGCTTCGAGCAGCCGCACGCGGTCGCGCAGCAGCTCGTTCTCCGCGGCCAGCTGGTGCCGTCCGAGCGACAGATGCCGATCGTGCTTCCACCAGTCGAGTCCGATCTGCTCCGCCTTGTCGATGGAGCACACCATCAGGCGGATGCGGATCGTCAGCAGCTCGACTTCGGCGACGGAGATCTTGATGTCGCCGGCGACAATCAGGCCCTTGTCGAGGACGCGATCGAGCACGTCGACGAGACCGCTCGATCGGGTCACACCCGGAGGTACCGCGGAAGATGTGGTCATGAAGGATGCGATCGCAGAGGCCGACCGGTTTCCCCGCCCGCGACTATATAGCGAAGCGCGAAGGTCAACAAGAGACGGATCGGCCAAGCTCTGCCGTAAGGTGCCGCACGGGACGGGACGGAGTTCGCGCCGGTTGCACGGGCGGGTTACGCGTCGGCAGGGCCGCCGGTCACGGCCGGCACCGCGCCGGGCGAGGCCGGCAGCGTGACGATGAAGAGCGGCTCGTCGGCGCCCGATCCGATCGCGACCGCGCCGCCGTGCGCTTCGGCGAGGGCGCGCGGCAGCGTGAGGCCGGCGCCGTACTGCTCGCGCCGCTCGGGGAGCACGGACGGATCGGGACGTCCTTCGCGGTGTCCGATGCGCACCTGCACCTGGCCGTTCTCCGCGGTGACCGCGAGCTCGATCACGCTGTCGGCCGGCGCGAAGTGCACGGCGTTCATCAGCAGCGAGACGAACAGGAGGCGCAGCCGCGCCGAATCCCCGTCGACGCGCCGCCCCGATGCGCCGCCGCCGAGCTCGATCAGCACGCGCCGCGCGGATGCCGCGCGCGACACCGCGTCGACGGCCGTGCGCACGACCGCGAGCGGGTCGAGCGGCGCGCGCTCCAGCACCAGGTGGCCGGTGCTCACGCGCCACGCCTCGATGACACAGTCGATGAGCCACGCCTGCTGGTGGCTGTGCCGCATGATGATGTCGGCGGCCTGCCGCGCGACGTCGGGCGCGAACTCGCGCGCCCGCAGCAGCTCCACCCAGCCGACGACGGTGTTCAGCGAGGCGCGCAGCTCGTGGGCGAGATGCCGCAGGTAGGCCTCGTTCGCCTGCGCGTCGGCGGGCGAACGGGTGCCCCCGGTGGTTTCACTCGGCGGACGGAACACCATGCAGCGGGATCGTGGCAGGATCCGGGCCGGACCGGAAGCCCGGATAGGCGGCGGGAGCGGCGGCCGGAGGGACCGCGCCCGTCAGACGCACCGCTCCCGCGGCAGCACGGTGCTGCACTGTCGCCGTCCCTCGCCGCTCGGACGCGACGGGGACGCGCGCCGGTAGCCGGCGGCGCGCGGCCGCGGCCGCGGCGCGGGAGCCGGCGAGGCGTCCCGATGGCGCGGCCATCCGCCGCGCGGGCGCAGCACCCGCGCGGGTTCCGGCGCGCCACCGGCATCACGACACGGTTCGTCGAAGGTCTTCGGCATCATCATCGGCCTCGCTGTCCGTCGTGGCACAGGCGGCCCGTCAGGGTCGTCAGACGACGCGTCTCCCCTGGATGAGCTGGATGACCAGCGCGACGACGGCCAGCACGAGCAGCAGGTGGATGAACCCGCCGAGCGTGTACGAACTGGCCAGCCCGAGCAGCCACAGCACCAGCAGAATCACGAACAACGTCCACAGCATGGGCGTCACCTCGCGTCGGTCCGCCGCGCTCCAGTGCGCGGGCGGTTCCGATGAAACCTGCATTGGCTGTGCCACTGCCCATCCGGGGCCGGAGCGTGCCGCCGGCCACGCCCGTGGCACGCCCGGACGTCGCGCCCCGCGGCGCCCGCGGGCGCGAGCGATGGGTTTTGCGACAGCCGTGTATTGCAGCTGGTCCCTGCCGGCGCCCGCGGCGCGGCGCGCGCATCATCGCCGCTACCGCTCCTTCCGGACGCGCTCGCGCACCTTCGCACTGCCGCCCGGCGGATGGAGCAGGTTGTACTTCCGGAGCTTGTTGTAGAGGGTCGGCCGGTAGAGCCCGAGGATGTTCGCCGTCGCGCACTTGTTCCACTGCGTCCGCTCGAGCGTCTGGAGGATCGCCATCCGCTCGATCTCCTCCAGCGTATGGAACGGCGGGATCGACATCGCCGCCTGCTCCCCGGCGCGCGGGCGCTGCTGCAGTTCCTCCGGCAGGTCCTCGGGCAGCACCTCCGCGCCGGTCGCGACGATGACCGCGCGCTCGACGGCGTGTTCGAGCTCGCGCACGTTGCCCGGCCAGCGGTGGCGCTGCAGGATGCGCAGCGCCGCGTCGCTGATCACGCGCGCGGGGCGCCCGTGCCGCGTCGCGTACTTCTGGAGGAAGTGGGACGTCAGCAGCGGGATGTCCTCCGGGCGCTCGCGCAGCGGCGGCAGCGGGAGCAGGATGGTGTTGATGCGGAAGTACAGATCCGGCCGCAGCCGCTTGTCGGCCAGCGCCGCGTCGACGTCGATGTTGGTCGCGCAGATCAGGCGGAAATTCGTCCGCACGACACGCGTGTCGCCGACGGGCCGGAACTCCCGCTCCTGGAGCACGCGCAGCAGCTTGACCTGCAGGTTCGCCGGCATCTCGCCGATCTCGTCGAGAAACAGCGACCCGCCGTCGGCGAGCTCCAGCAGCCCGACCTTGTCGGCGACGGCGCCCGTGAACGAGCCCCGCTTGTGTCCGAACAGCTCCGACTCGACCAGCTCGCTCGGGATCGCGCCGCAGTTGACGGTGACGAGCGGCCCCGTCGCCCGGCGGCTCAGCCGGTGAATCGCCGAGGCCACCAGCTCCTTGCCGGTGCCGTTCTCCCCGCAGATCAGCACGGACGCGTCGCTCGGCGCGACCTTCTCGATCAGCCCGAACAGCTGTTTCATCTTCGGGCTGCGCGCGACGAGATCGAGGAACGTGGACTGCTCTTCCAGCTCCTGGCGCAACTGGCGGTTCTCCGCCGTCAGCACGTACCTCTCCCACGCCTTCTCGGTCTGGGCGAGCAGCAGCGGCGCGTGGATCGGCTTCTCGATGAACGTGAACGCCCCGCGGTTCATCGCCTCGACCGCGCTCGGCACGCTGCCGTAGCCGGTGATCATGATCACCTGGATTTCGGACGTGAACTCCTTGATCTGCTGCAGCACGTCGAGCCCGTCGGCATCGGGCAGCATCAGATCGAGCAGCACGATCTCGGGCTGCCAGTCGTGCAGCACGCCGAGGGCCGCCTCGCCACGCTCCGCCGATCGCGTCGTGTAGCCGTGCGTCTCGAGCAGCCCGGCCAGGAACGCCGCGGTATCCGGCTCGTCGTCCACGATCAGCACTCGCTTCGGTGCCTTCATCTGTCTCCTCAGCTCTCTCCTGTCTCTCCGATCCAGCTTACGGACTCCGGCGCACGATTGCCGGCTGCCCGACGGACGCCCCGGCCGGCGCGAACCGTGCCTCCGGATGAGGCAGCGCGCCGGCGTCGACGCGCCGCCCCAGCCGCGTGATGGTCTGGAAGCTCAGCGCGTCGTCTGTCAGCTCGACGAGCATGAACGACCGGTCGTCGTCGAATCCCGCCGCCGTGAGCGGACCCGGCGCCAGCCCGCCGCGGCGGAGCTGGCCCGCCGCGCCGCTGACGAAGTAGTAGATCCCCTGCTGCGGCCAGATCCGCTCGTACAGGTGGTCGTGCCCCGAGAACACCGCGTTGACGCCGTACTTGACGAACAGCGGCTCGAGCAGACGACGCAGGCCCACGTCCGATCCGTGGCGCTCGCCCGACGAGTAGAGCGGATGGTGCATGAAGGCGATCGTCCAGCGCTCCGTGCTCGCCGACAGCGCGTCCCGCAGCCAGTCGAGCTGCGCCTGGTCCATCTCCATCGAATCGAGCGCGAAGAATCGGGCGTTGCCATACGTGAACGTGTAATAGCGCTCCCCCTGCATGTTGAAGGGCGCGTAGAACCGCTGGTCCGGCTCGTCGTGATTGCCGAGCGCGGCATGGAACCGGACCCCCGCCTTCAACAGCGCAGCATACGGCCGCTCGAACTTCTCCACGTAATCCTCAGGCTCCTCGCTCCCGTACAGGTTGTCCCCCAGCATCAGCACGAACCCGAACGGAAACACCTCCCGGCTGCGCGCCATCGTCTCGCCGGTCTCGTACTGTGAGTCGCCCCCGGTGCCGGAATCGCCGATGACGGCGAACCTCACCGAGTCCGCCTCGAGCGGCCCCATCACCTCGAGCACGGCGGCGGCGGCAGCCGCCAGGGAGGCGAGCAGACACCCGGCCGCAAGAGCTGTCGCCAGCTGCCTGGCCCGTCCGCAGCCCGTTGCGTCAGTCAAGTCCGGGAGTATGCGTGTCAGCAGTCGGGGCTTTTCACACCCGGAGCGCGGGCTCAGGCCCGGTCCGGTGGTGGCGCACTCGAGGTGGCGCGCAAGCGAGAAGACAGAACAAGTCCCGTGCCACCGCTGCACACCGCTTGCATGGGTGTTTCGGCGGCGAGGCGTTTCAAGCTGAAGTGTTACGTGGCGGAAGCGCCTGTCGATCTGTACAACTTTGATACAGGCCGGATCGGGTTGGATCGGGTCGGATCAGGTCCGATCAGGTCCGATCAGGTCTGATCAGGTCTGATCAGGTCGGGCCAGGTCCGACCTGATTGGAGTCGGTCGGACCTGGCCTCTGCCTCCGGCCGCTACGTCAGCCTGTGAAGTAGACGTAGGCGGCCGCGATGAGCAGCAGGACGAGGACCGAGGCGAACACGTCGCGCGCCCCCCAGCTCGCGCGCGAACGCGCACGGTCCGCGGCGGTGACGGTGCTGTAGGTCAGGCCGTCGAGGCGCGCGGCATCGGGCGCCTCGGTCGCGTAACTGACCACGACCATGACCACCGCCGAAACCAGGAAGATGAGCAGGCTGTAGTACTGGAAGTAGATGTTGTTGACGATCCAGAGCAGGCTGCCCTCGGGATAGCCCGCCTCGTAGCCCTCCAGGCCGAGGCTGACGGGCGTGTCGACGATCAGCCGGAACAGCCCCAGCGCGAACCCGGCGACGAGCGCCGCCAGGCAGCCCTTCGCGTTCAGCCGCCGGTTGAAGACGCCGAAGAAGAAGACGGTGAAGATCGGCGGCGCCAGATACCCCTGCACGCCCTGGAGGTAGTCGTAGAGTCCGCGCGCGCCCTGGATTACCGGAATCCAGAGCAGGCCGATCAGCACCATCACGGTCGTCGCGATGCGGCCGATCCACACGAGCTGCCGCTCCGACGCGGCGGGACGGAACTTCTGGTAGAAGTCGATGGTGAACAGCGTCGAGCAGGCGTTGAACACGCCGGCGAGCGAGCTCATGAGCGCCGCCAGCAGCCCCGCCACCACGATGCCGCGGACGCCGCTCGGCAGGACCTGCTGCACCATGAGCGGGAACGCGCCCTGCGCCGCCTCGTTGATCACGCGCCCGTCGGCGTCGAGCATCATCTGGAGACCCGGGGCCCGCCCCGTCTGCGCGAGGGCGAGCGCGATCATGCCGGGAATGATGAAGATGAAGACCGGCAGGAGCTTGAGGAACGCGGCGAAGATGGTGCCCCGGCGCGCTTCGGTCTCGTTCGGCGCGGTCAGGGTGCGCTGGACGATGTACTGGTCGGTCGTCCAGTACCAGAGGCCGATGATCGGCGCGCAGAAGAGCATGCCCACCCAGGGATAGTCGGTGTTGAAGTACCAGGCCATCCGCCCGGCTTCCTTCACCGGCGCCCACGTGCCCTCGACGCCTGCGGGAATGAGCGGCTTCCAGAGATTGAACATCTCGGAGCCGAGCACGTTGCGCAGCTCACCCCAGCCGCCGAGGGCCTGCAACCCGAACAGCGTCAGCAGCAGCGACCCGATGATGAGCACGAACGCCTGCAGCGCCTCGGTGTAGGCGACCGCGCGCATCCCGCCGACAATGGTGTAGATGCCGGTCAGCACGACCACGAGAATCGATCCGATCCAGAAGCTGTTCAGGACCATCCCGCCGAACGGGATCGACACATCCGGCAGGAGCGTCGCGAACACGACTCCGCCGGCGTAGATGCCGACGGCAATCTTGGTGACGACGTAGGCGACGAGCGAGATCAGCGACAGCACCCAGCGGGCGGCGGGCGAGAAGCGGCGCTCGAGGAACTCGGGCGTGGTGTAGACCCGGGAGCGCATGTAGAACGGCACGAGCACCCAGCCCAGCACGAGCAGACACCACGCGTGCAGCTCGTAATGCGCGAGCGCGACGCCGCTGGTGGCGCCGGCGCCGGCAAGCCCGACGAGGTGTTCGGATCCGATGTTCGAAGAGAAGATGGAGGCGCCGACGATCAGCCAGCCCAGATTGCGGCCAGCGAGAAAGTAGTCGTCCTTCGTGTTGCGGCTGGTGGAGACGACCCGCAGGATCAGCACCGCCAGGACTCCGAAGTACGCCAGCACCATCACCCAGTCGAGCGTCGTCATCGCCGCGAACCTCTCCCGGCCTGTCTCCCGCCAGGCCCGATATGTGGAAAAGCTGCGGCAGTCTATACCGAAACGGTTCAGGTTCCGACGCCTGGCCCGGCGGCAGCGCGCACCGGACGCCACGCAGGATGCGCGGCCGCCCGGGTGGATCGGGCGCGCTAATTCGATTTAGATTGCGAGTCCCCGCGGGTGTGCCGGGGTACAGGCTCAGCTCGTGCGGCCGGGGATCGCCCCGAGGCGGCGGGACGTCCGGGGTGCGGCGGGCATGGTCCCGCGGACCCGGGAGCGAGGCTCCCGGGTCCGCGTCGACTACTGCTGCTGGACCTTGATGTTGTTCACGATGGTGTAGCCCTCGGCGTGTTCCCGCGCGATGCGCTCGGCTGCCGTCTTCTGGGCGTCAGTGTCCACCGTGCCGGTGAGCGTGACCGTCCGCGTGTCGCCGACGGTGTCGACGTCGATGCTGGTGCCTTCGATCGACTGGTCTGCGAGCAGAGCGCTCTTGATCGACGCCGTCGTGGCGGCAGCCGACGTCGCGCTGCCGGCCGACTCGGCGCCGCGCTCCATCGCGTCGCCGGCGTCGCGGGCGGCGTCACGCGTGGCGTCACCCGCCTCGCGTCCCCGCTCGGTCGCGGAATCCGCCGCGCCGCCCACGTCGTCACGCGTCGTGTCGCAGGCGGTCGCCGCGACCACCGTGAACCCAGCCAGTACGAATGTCAGTAGAGCATGTCGTCTCATCGGGTGCCACCTCCGCTGCGGAGCACTGGCCTGAGCATCAAGCTCCATGCCAGCGCGACAAACCGCGGAAATGGCGAGCCTTCGCGCGGTTCGGCGAACGGATGAGCGGGAACAATCGACACGGCGCGGGTGCGCGAGGTGAAGCGCCGGCCGCGCTTCGACCCCTGCCGTGCGCGGCCCCGTTCAGGCGGTGCGCATCACGCTTCGCTCGCGCGCGCCGCCGGCGAGGGAGCCGGCTCGTGCCCGTGCGGGACATGTCGCCGGCCGGTCAGCCGCGCGGTCAGCCAATCCCGCCAGTCCGTCAGGATCTCGTAGAACGTCGGGATCACGAGCAGCGTCAGCACGGTCGACGTGATCACGCCGCCGATTACCGCGCGTCCGAGCGGCGCGCGGAAGTCGGCTCCCTCGCCCGCGCCGATGGCAATCGGCACCATGCCGGCGACGAGCGCGAAGGTCGTCATCAGGATCGGCCGCAGCCGGACACGGCCCGCCTCGATGATCGCCTCGCGGCGCGCCACGCCCGCCTCCTCCGACCACTTCGCGAAGTCGACCAGCAGGATCGCGTTCTTCGCGACGATGCCCATGAGCAGAATCACGCCGATGAGGCTCATCAGGTTCAGCGTCGACCCCGTGACCAGCATCGCGAGCATGACGCCGATGAGCGACAGCGGCAGCGACAGCATGATGGCCAGCGGCTCGAGGAAGGACCCGAACTGGATGACGAGCACGAAGTACATCAGCAGCACGGCGAGCGCGAGCGCCGCGAAGATCTGGCCGAACACCACGGCCTGGTCTTCGCTCTCGCCCCCCTGCCGCAGCGCGTAACCCGGAGGGAAATCGATGTGCCCGATCCGCGCGTTGATGTCCTTCAGCACCTCGGTCAGCGCCCGGCCTTCCGTGTTGGCCTGGACGGCGATGACGCGCTCGCGATCCAGGTGATCGATCCGCGCCGGACCGAGCCCCGCGGTGATCCGCGCCACCTGCCCGAGCGGCACCGCCACGCCCTCCCCTTCCGGCCCCGGCACGAACAGCGGCAGCGCCGCGAGATCGCGCACGCGCTCGCGCGCCTCGGGCGCCAGGCGCACGTAGACGTCGCGTGTCTCACCCGACGGGTCGATCCAGTCGCCTGCGTCCAGCCCCGCGAACGCGATGCGCAGCGTCTGCGCGACCTGGCCGACGCTGACGCCGACGGCCCCCGCCAGCCCGCGATCGAGCGCGATCTCGATTTCCGGCTTCTGGCCGCGCGTGGAGAGCCCCACGTCCACGGCGCCCGGCACCTGCTCCACCTCGGCGCGCACGAGCGCCGCGAGCCGGTTCAGCTCCCGTGTGTCAGGCCCCTGCAGCTGCAGCTGGATCTGCTTCTGGTTCTCGAAATTGCCGCTGCCGATGCTGGCGACCACCCCGCCGAGCCCGGCGAACCGGCGGCGCAGCTCCGCCTCGACGTCCGCCTGGTGCCGCGTCCGCTGCGACTTCGGCGTGAGCCTGACGTAGACGATGCCTTCGTCGACGGCTTCGGTCCGGCCGCCGATGGTCGTGTAGGTGTAGGCGACCTCGGGCAGCTCGCGCGCCAGCCGCGCCGCCTCCTCGCTCTTCAGCTTCGTGTAGGCGAGGTTCGATCCGGGCGGCGTCTCGATGTTGATCAGGAACTCGGACTGATCCGACTTCGGGAAGAACGCGCCGCCGACGATGCCGAGCGCGGGCAGCGCGAGCGCGCCGATGAACGATGCCAGCGCCAGCGCGGTCATCGCGAGCCGGTGGTCGAGCGCCCAGCCGATCAGCCGCTTGTAGCCCTCCGCCCGCCGGTCGAACCAGTGGTTGAACCGCGCCAGCAGCCGCGCGAGCCACATCCGCCGCTCGGTGGGCAGGTGCGGATCGGGCCAGTACGCCGAGAGCATCGGGTCGAGCGAGAACGAGACGAACAGCGAGACCAGCACCGAACACGCGATCGTCAGCGCGAACGGCTTGAACCACTGGCCCGCCAGGTCTCCCATGAACGCGACCGGCACGAACACGACGACGATCGAGAACGTCGTCGCGGCGACGGCGAGGCCGATTTCGGCCGTGCCCTCCTGGGCCGCCGTGTAGTGGTCCTTCCCCATCTCGACGTGCCGCACGATGTTCTCGCGCACCACGATGGCGTCGTCGATCAGGATGCCGATCGCGAGCGACAGCCCGAGCAGCGACATCGTCTCCAGCTTGAAGCCGAAGGCCCAGACCGCCACGAACGAGGCCATGACGGACACGGGCAGCGCCAGGCCCGTGATCACGGTCGAGCGCCACGAGTTCAGGAAGAGAAAGACGACGAGCACCGTGAGCGCGGCGCCTTCCATGAGCGCGCTCTGCACGTCGGCGACGGAGTTGGCCACGCGCGGGCCGGCGTCGCGCGCGACGATCAGCTCGACGCCGGGCGGCAGCGTCGACCGGATCTCGTCCACGCGCGCGCGCACGAGATCGCTGACCTCGGTGGTGCTGTAGCCGTCGGCCTTGATGATGTCGATGCCGACGGCGTCGCGTCCGTTGAACAGCGCCGCCGTGCGCGGCTCCTCGGTGCCGTCGCGGGCGACCGCGACGTCGCCGAGCCGGACGAGGCGGCCGTTGCGCTGGGCGATGACGAGCCGCGCGAAGTCGTCCGGCGTGTCGAGCCGCCCGAGCAGCCGGATCGTCCGTTCGTCGAGCGTGCCGTTCAGCCGGCCGACCGGGGCCGCGAGGTTCTGCGCCTGCAGCGCCTGCACCACCTCGCTCACCGCGACGCCGGTGGCCTGGAGCGCCTGCGGCTTCAGCTCGATTGTCATCTCCCGCTCGACGCCGCCGACGACGCGCACCTCGGCGACCCCGGTGACGCCGCGCAGCTGCCGCGTCAGCCCGGGATCCGCGATCCGCGTCAGCTCCGCGCCGTCGAGCGTCTCGCTCGCCAGCGTCAGCTGCACGATCGGGAAGTCGTTCGGGTCGAACTTCGTGAGGATCGGCTCCTCCATCTCCAGCGGCAGATCGTTCCGGATCTGGGAGATGCCATCACGGATGTCCTGCGTGGCCTCCTGCAGGTTCTTCGAGAAGTTGAACTCGACGGTGATGACGCCGAAGCTGTCGAGCGCGTTGCTCTGGATTTTCTTGACGCCGCTGATCGACGAGATCTGCTCCTCGATCGGCTCGATGACCTCGCGCTCGACCGTCTCGGGCGACGCGCCGGGATACGGGATCGCCACCGAGACGATCGGCGGCGAGACGTCCGGGAACTCGTCGGTCGGCAGCGAGACGAGCGCGAACAGCCCGAACACCACCAGCGCCAGCATCGTGACGACGGTGATGATCGGGCGGCGGATGGCGAAATCGGAGATCCACACGGTGTCAGTCTCCCGCGGCTGCGTCCCGGATGCGGACCGGCGTGCCCGGCGTCATGCCCTGTGCGGCCCCGACGAGCAGCAGATCGCCCTCCGCGACGCCCGACGCGATCTCGATGCGTTCCGTCTGCGCGTCCCGGAGGCCGAGAGCGACATCCACGCGCTCGGCCTTGCCGTCCCGGACGCGCAGCACCCAGGGAGCCCCGTCGCGCTCGTTGACGGCGGACAGCGGCACGACGAGCGCGCGCCGCGTCTCCTGCACGACACGGCCGTCGGCGAACAGCCCCGAGACGAGGCGCCCCGAGGCGTTCGGAATGGCGACGAAGATCGGCACCTGACGGGTCACCGGATCGGCCATCGGGCTGATGCGCTCGATCCGTCCCACGAAGATCTGGCCCGGATAGCCGCGCACCTGGAAGTGCACCGCCGCGCCGACGCTGACGGCAGCCAGCTGCTCCGACGGCACCGACGCCTCCAGGCGCATGCTCGACGGGTCGATGATCGTGTAGAGCTCGGTGCCGGGGCTCACGACGTCCCCCTCGCTCACATGCCGGCGGGCGACGACGCCGTCGAGCGGCGCCGTCACGGTCGCGTCCCCGAGCGCCTTCTTCGCCGACGCCAGTCGCGCCTGCGCGTCGTCGAGCGCCGCACGCGCCGCGACCGCGGTGTTCCGGGCCGCCTCGAGATCGCGCTCCGCGAGTGCGCCCCCCTTCACCAGCCGCTCGGTCCGCGCGAGCTCGCGCTCGGCCACCTGCAGGCTCTCCTCGGCCGAGCGGACCTGCGACTGCGCGGAGCGGTACGCGTCCTCCTGCGTGCGGGCTTCCACGCGCACGAGCACGGTGCCTCTCCGGACGGCCTGGCCTTCATCGGGCCCGACCGCCAGCACCGATCCGCCGACCTCCGCGCGCACGGTGGCTTCACGCTTCGCGCGCAGCTCGCCCGAGATGAGCGGTCCCACGGTGATCTCGTCGGCCGCCACCGCGACGACGTTCTCGCGGCCCACTTCGATGACCGGGGGTCCGGGGTTGGCGGCCGCGGGGGTGCCGCCGTTGCCGCAGGCCGCGGCGCCGGCCGCGAGTCCGGCCGCAACGGCCAGCGCGAGAAACTTGCGAAGGAGAAGTTCGAACGACATGACGATCACCGTCCTCCTGGGCCGGAGGTGAATCCGGCGGCGCCCGGCGTCGCGGGCGTGGTCTGCGCGGCCGGCTGCGGCTGGGCGGGCACGCCGGCCGGGGCGGCCGCCCCCTGCGCCGGCTGCGCGCCGGAGCCGGCGGCAGCCGGCACCGCGGCGAAGCCCGCGCCGAGGGGCAGCTCGGGCAGCAGCGCCAGCCGGATGCGGCGTACCTGGAGATTGCGCGCCGCCTCGGCGCGCGTGGCCAGTGCCTGCGCCAGCTGCAGGCGCGCGTCGGACAGCTCGAGCTGCGTCGACAGGCCTTCGCTGTAGCGCAGCTCCGCGATCTCGTAGGCGCGCTGCGCCTGCTGGATCGTGGCGGCGCTGGCTTCCCACTCCGCGCGCGCCGCCTCGACGTCCTGCCGCGTGCTCGCTTCATCCAGCGCCGCGAGCTCCTCGGTGAGGCGCAGCTCCGCGCGTGCCTGGTCGACGCCGGCGCGTGCAATCGCCTCGTTCGCGCGGATCCGGCCGCCGTTGAACACCGGCACGGTCACTCCCACGCCAACCGTCCAGTTCTGCCGCCAGTCGCCGAAGTTGGGCAGCCCGCCGGGATAGTCGACGAGCCCGTAATCCGATCGCAGCGCAACGGCCGGCAGGCGCTCGGCGCGGGCAACCGCCGCCGCCTGCTCGGCAATCCCGACCTGGTTGCCGGTCTGCTCCACCGCCACGCGCGCGCGCGCCGACTCCGCCGCCGCCACCACGAGCGCCTCGGCGAAACGCGGCGGGGGCGGCAGCGCCGCGTCCTCGAGGTCGGCGGTCAGCTGCAACGGCTCGCCGAGCGGCAGGTCCAGCAGCTGCTTCAGCCGGAGATACCCCACGTCCCGCGCGTTGCGGGCGCGGACCACCGAGGGCTGCAGGGAGTCGCGCGCGACCCGCGCGCGCAGCAGCTCGAACTCCGACACCCGGCCCGCCGCGCGCTGCTGCTCGGTGACGCGCAGCGCGCGATCGGCCTGGTCGTAGGCGGCCTCCGCGATCTCGACGATGCGATCCGCAAGCGCCGCGTCGTAGAACGCCTCGGCGACGTCGAGCGTCGTCTGGGCCCGCGCCGACGTGAGCGACAGCTGCGCGTTGTTGCGCTGGAGCTCCGCCTGCCGTTCCTGCGCGCGGACGCGTCCGCCGGAGTACAGGAGCTGCGAGAAGCTCAGGCCGAGGCGGTACACGTTCGCCTGGCCGAACGGCAGCTCCCCGAAGTCGACGCCCTCATCAGGCGCCGGCGCCGTGTCGAACAACCCCTCGAACTCGGACTTGAGCGTCCGGTCGTACGATGCCGCGCCGTTCAGTTGAGGCAGCCGCTCGCTGCGGGCGAGCTGCCGGCCGGCTTCGGCGCGGGTCACGCCGGCCCGGGCGATCGCGACCTGCTCGCTCGTCGACTCGGCGAGCTGCAACGCCTCCTCGAGCGTGAGCGTTCGCGGCGCCGTCTGCGCGACGGCAGCGGCGGGCACGAGCGCGAGGGCGAGCGCGCCGAGCAGGCACACGAGACCGCCTGCGCGGACCGGACGGCGCGGGAAGTGCGGAGAGTTGTCCAATGACACGCGGTGATGCTCCTGACGGGTTAGGAACCCAGGCGCGGCACGTGAACAGAGAGCGCACGGGATGCGCCGATGGCCTGAAGGAACAGTGCGACGTAGGCGCGGATGGCGGCCTCCGGGCTGTCCGGATAGCGCTGCGGCATGCAGTCGCGACCCATGGCGTCGGCGAAGACCGTGCCCATGAGCATCGCTCTCGCATCCCCCGCCCCCCAGTCGCCGGCGGCCAACCCGAGCGCGCGCAGCCGCTCCAGGTAGATTTCCAGCGCGCCGGCGAGCTTGTCCGGTGCGCGGCAGGCAGCCTCGAAAGCCTCCGGGAACTCGGTGAGCTCACTCATGCAGACGCGGATCAGGTCGCGCGACTCCCACAGCGCGGCGTGATAGCGGAGGCAGAACTCGCGAAGCTCGGCGTCGGGGTCCGCCGGCTGCTCCGGCAGCCGGCAGTCCAGGGCCTGCTCGGCCTTCCAGGCGAGCGCCTCGTTCAACAGCGCCTCCTTCGACCCGAAGTGGCGGAACAGGGTGACCTCGTTCACGCCGGCCTCGCGGGCGATGCGCTTCGTGGTCGCGCCCCGGAAGCCCGAGACGGCGTAAACCTTCAGCGCGGCCTGGAGGAGCTGTTCACGTGCGTCCATGACGGTTGTCGGACCAATTGCATGCAAGCACTTACTTTCACCACCGTATTGAGACGCATGGCAAGGGTCGGAGGTTCCAGGGATCCGATGAAACTCGTCCGCCGGGCGGGGATCAGCTGTTGGGAGCCGGGTGGACCGGTGCGAAAGGAAGAAGTGACGTGAACCGGGTTCCGGGGCCGGGAGGTCCGGACGTGGCGTCCGCCTCCCTGTCCCCGGGCACCGATGCGATCAGCGCTTGCGCTTGCGCGGACTCCGGTTCGCCGCGACGGCACGCTCCTGGCGTCCCGCGCGTGCCCCCACGGCGACGGGCTCCGCGACCGCCGCGGCCTCGTTGATATGGCTTTCCGCGAGCCCGGTGAGCTTCTCGTCCGTCAGCCGTTCCTCCTCGAGCGTCGTGTGGAGCAGCTCGGCCGCGTCCTCGAGCCCGAGCTGGCGCGCCCACGAGGCCAGCGTGCCGTACGCCGCGATCTCGTAGTGTTCCACGCGCTGCGAGGCGGCGATCATGACCGCATCGAGGAGCGGGCCGTCGTGTTCCTTCACGACCTCCTGGCCCTCCTTGATGATGCCCGCCATGCCTTCGCAGTGTACGCCGCGGGGACGCATGTCCAGCATCTCGAACACCTGCTCGAGGCGTTCGATCTGGACCTGGGTCTCTTCAAGGTGCGTCTCGAGCGCGTCGCGCAGGTCCTGGGTCTGCGCGGACTTGATCATCTTCGGCAGCGCCTTCGTAATCTGCTTCTCCGCGTCGTAGACGTCGCGGAGCTCCTCGACGAAGGCCTCTCTCAAGGTGCCGGTCTCGGCCATGTCGCTCTGCCTCCTCTGGGTGCGCGCGACACCGCGCCGCGCCTCAGCGTGCCCTGCAAGGACGCGACCAGACACGGTCCGGACGCGCGGTCCGCACGTCCGGACCGCGGGGATCACGCCCGCGCGCGCAGGAAGTCGTCGATCTCGCGCTCCGCCTCGTCGCGCGCGTACCCGTACCGCTCCTGCAGCTTGCCGATCATCTTCTCGGCGTCGCCCTGTACCTGATCGAGGTCGTCATCGGTCAGCCTCCCCCACTGCCGGCGCACCTCTCCCTTCATCTGCTGCCACTGGCCTTTCAGAATGTCGAGGTTCATGACGTCTCCTCCTGCCGAGCCGATTGCGGCTCGACAGTCAACGAGAGTTCAAGAGGTATGCCTGAACGGGTCGGATCAGGTCGGATC
>CAYUPN010000050.1:0-29483 GCA_964446605.1 uncultured Bifidobacteriaceae bacterium
CGCCGTCGATCGTCGACACGAGCGCGCCGGCCTCGATCGCGACCCAGAGCCGTCCCGGTTCGAGCGGGTGGCACGCGATCCAGCGGACGTGATGCGTGTCCGGCCTCGGCGGAAACGACCACTCCGGCGACGAGGACAGCGTCTCGAGTCGACTCGTCTCCTGCCACGTCGTCCCTGCGTCTGCCGAGCGCCACACTTCACTCGGTTCGGTACCCGCCCACACGACATCCCGCTCGACCGGACTCGCGGCGATGGCCATGATCAGCCGGCCCGAAAGGCCGACAGCCCGCCACGACCGCCCGCCGTCGTCGCTCCTGAACACCCCGTCCCGGTGAGTCCCGCACCATGCCCGTCCGTGGACGAGCACGTCCGCAGCGAGGCAGGTCGGACGGTCGCTGACGCCCTGCGCCGGCGTGGACGTGCCGCGCTCAGCGTCGATGACGAGGACCTCGCGGTCGGTGGCGACCAGTACCGGCATGTTGACGCCCCTGGGGCGATTGTCGCGCGCTGCGAGCGAGGAAGGTAGTGTTTCCTATGGAGACAGCTTCTTCTCGATCGCCGGCAGCGCGTCCAGGAAGACGTCGCCGACGGTCTGCAGGCTGCGCGCGCTCACCTGCTCGATCGTGTCCTGCGGGGTGTGCCAGGCGTGGTAGTCGAGGTCGATGATGTCGACGGCGGGGACGCCGGCCTCGAGGAAGGCCTTGTGATCGTCCTCCACCGCAAGCCACTCGTCGAGGAAGGCGCCGCCGTGCCCCAGACGCTTCGCCGACGCCCAGATCAGGTCCGTCAGCCATCGGGTCGAGTGGCTCTCGCGCCGGATCGTGAGGTCCCGGTCGCCGACGAGGTCGAACAGGATCAGCGCCTTGATGCCGCCGAGCGTCCCGTCGCGCCGGGCGGTCGCGACGTAGTGCCGGCTGCCGTAGGTGTGGTCCGTGCCGGTCCAGCTGACGAGCGCCTCTTCGCCGTCGAAGAACACCAGCTCGATGGTGAACGGGTTCTTCCGGGCCTTCAGCACGCGTCCGAGCTCCAGCAGCATCGCCGTGCTCGATCCGCCGTCGTTGGCGCCGACGAAGCGGAACTGCCGGAACAGCTTCGTGTCGTAGTGCCCGCCGAGAATGATGCGCTCCGGCCGCGCCCCCTCGATCACCCCGATGACGTTGGCCATGCGAATCGGCCCGAGCGGGGTCGTCGCGTCGAACGTCTGTTCGCGGGCCGGGATGCCGGCCTTCTGCAGCTCGGCGAGGATGTAGCGGCGCGCCGCCGCGCTGCCCGGCGATCCGGGAGGACGCGGGCCGATGGCGACGAGCTGCCGGATGTGCTCGAAGGCGCGCGCGGAGTCGAACGCCGGCCCCGCGGCGGCCACGGCGAGCGCGAGCATCGACGCGGCGGCAGCGATCAGGCCGGCTCGAATCCCCCGCATCCCTATCGCCGCTCGATCGGCACGTAGTCCCGCCGGGGGGCCCCGGCGTAGACCTGACGCGGCCGGACGATGCGCGTGTCGGGATCGCGCAGCATCTCCTCCCACTGGGCCAGCCAGCCGGCCGTGCGCGGAATCGCGAACAGCACGGTGAACATGTCGGCCGGGAACCCCATCGCCTCGTAGATCAGCCCCGAGTAGAAGTCGACGTTCGGGTACAGCCGCCGGCTGACGAAGTAGTCGTCCTGCAGCGCAATCCGCTCCAGCTCCTGCGCGATTTCGAGGAGCGGGTTGCGTCCGGTGACCTCGAACACCTCGTCGGCCACCTGCTTGATGATCCGCGCGCGCGGGTCGTACGACTTGTAGACCCGGTGGCCGAAGCCCATCAGCCGGGTGTCACCCTGCTTCACCGACTCGATGAAGGCCGGGACCTTGTCGCGCGTGCCGATCGTCCGCAGCATCCGCAGCACCGCCTCGTTCGCGCCGCCGTGCAGCGGACCGTACAGCGCGGCCGCGGCCGCGGCGACGGCCGCGTACGGATCGGCGTGCGAGCTGCCGACGCTGCGCATCGCGAAGGTCGAGCAGTTCTGCTCGTGGTCGGCGTGCAGGATGAAGAGCACGTCGAGCGCGCGCTCCAGCACGGGGTTCGGCGTGTACGGCTTCCCCGGCGAGGCGTGCAACATGTACAGGAACCCGCCGGCATAGCCCAGGCCGGAGGCGGGCGGCACGATCGGATCGCCGCGCCGCGAGCGGGCGGCATAGGCCGCCAGCGCAGGCGCCTGCGCGATGATCCGGTGGATCTGCCGCCGGCGGATCGCCTCGTCCTGGATGTCCCGCGCCTCCGGATAGTACGTGCCCAGCGCGCCGAAGGCGGCGATGAGCGCCCCCATCGGATGCGGATCCTCCGCCATCCCGCCGAAGAGCGCCTGGATGCGGGCTGGCGGCTCGCGATGCTCCTGGATCGCCGCGCGGAACGCGTCGAGCGCGGCGCGGTCCGGCAGCTCGCCGTCGAGCAGCAGCAGCGCGGTCTCGAGGAACGAGCTGCCTTCCGCCAGCTGCTCGATCGGGTAGCCCCGGTACTGCAGCACACCGTTGTCGCCGTCGATGAACGTGATCCGGCTGCGGCACGCCGCGGTGTTGACCAGCGCCGGGTCGTAGGAGAGCAGCCCGAAGTCCTCGGGCGACACCTTCATCGTGCGCAGCTCCGCTGCGCGGACGGTGCCGTCCGTCACTGCAAGCTCGTACGTCCTGCCGGTGCGGTTGTCGGTAATCGTCAGCGTGTCAGGCATTCGGCGGTTTCGGTGCGGCGTCAGGATCCTGCGGGGAGGCATCGTCGTCCAGCTCTGTCGAGACCGGCTCACCCGCGATCCGGTACTCGCCGTCCACCCACCGCCCCAGGTCCAGCAGCTTGCAGCGTTCGCTGCAGAACGGAGTCCAGGGCGGCGCCGCCGGCTTCTTGCGACAGTACACGCAGACGCGTCCGGCTTCGGGCGGCATCCGGCCATTTTATGGGTGCCGGACGCGCGGCGGCAAGGAGGTCCGCGCGTGAAACGCCGCGCACGCGTGCCGGCGTGCGCCGTGGTGGCCCGAAGCGGCTAGCCTGCGCGGCGGCGCAGGAGCACCGGCACCAGCGCGGCAATCACCAGCGGCGCTGCGGCCGTGGTGGCCCGTGCGGCGGCATCCGCAGCCGCGGTGCGCATCACCGGTCCCATCTCCACCTGCGGCCCGCGGCCGTCGAGATACGCGGCGCGCGCGTCCAGGTAGTGCCGGGACCCGGCGGCGATTCCGGCGTCGAAGCGGACGTTCCAGACGACCACCGCCAGCGCGGCGGCGATGCCCGCCGCCAGCCGGCGCCAGGCCGGGCGCATCAGCCGCCGAACCGCAGCAGGAGCGCCGTCACGTCGTCGCTCTGCACCGCGCCGGTGGTGAACTCGCGCACCGACGCGAAGATGATGTCGAGCAGCTCCGGCAACGGCCGCTGGCGGTTGGCCTCGACGCACTCGCGCAGACGGTCCTCGCCGTACTCCTCGCCCGACTTGCTGAGCGCCTCCGTGACGCCGTCGCTGAACGCCACCAGCAGATCGTCCGGCTCGAGCTGGATGACCCCTTCGTCGAAGGTCGCGTGCTCGAAGAGCCCGAGGATGAGACCGCCTCGATCGAGACGCACCAGGCCGTTCCGCGTGAACAGCATCGGCGGGTTGTGGCCGGCATTGCAGTACGTCAGCGTGCCGTCGGGGAGCACGACCGCGTAGAGCGCGGTGGCGAAGCGCGACTCGATCGCGCGCTGGATGAGCGCCCGGTTCACGCGCAGGATCGTCTCGGCCGGCGACGTCGCGAACTGCGACTGCGCCGAGAACACGCCCTGCAGGACCGCCGTCAGCAGCGCCGCCGGCGCGCCCTTGCCGGCCACGTCGCCGACCGCGAAGCCGAAGCCGCCGTCCGGCAGGTCGATGTAGTCGAAGAAGTCGCCGCCGATGGCGCGGCACGGCACCGACTGCCCCGCCGTCTCGAAGAACGCCCCGCGGCGGAACGGCTTCGGCAGCAGCGCCTGCTGGATCTCGGCCGCGATGCGCAGCTCCTGCTCCATGCGCGCCTTCTCGAGCGTCTCGCGGTACAGGCGCGCGTTCTCGATGGCGACGGCCGCTTCGGTCGCCAGCGTCTCGAGCGCCGACCGCGCCGCGCGCGAGAGCAGCGCCCCCTTCTCGCGGCTGTCGAGATACAGCACGCCGATCCGCTTCTCCTCGTGGTCCTCGACCCGATCGAGGTAGCGGACCAGCCGCAGCGGCGTACAGAGCACGTGCCGGATGCCCAGCGCCACCGTGCCCATGTGCACGTTGGCGAGATCGCCGTCGAGCAGGTCGGCGACGATCTTCTCCTGCCCGGTCGAGAAGACCTCTTCGGGAATCTTCCGGCTGGTCTCGAACCCGCGGCCCGACAGCGTCACCCGTCCACGCCCGCGCGCGAGCTTGAACTCCAGCTCCCCTTCCGCGTTCGCGAGCATGATGAAGCCGCGCTCGGCGCCCGTGACCTCGAGCGCGGAGTCCATGACGAGCGCAAGCACCTCGTCGAGGACGCGCCCCGACCCGAGCGCGCGCAGTCCTTCGAGCAGGGCCGCCACCTGCCGCAGGTCGCCGACCGCGGAGGTGGTGTGGCGGTCCGACGAGCTGTGCGAGACGGTCTGCTCCTCGAGCAGGAACACCAGCTCGGCGCCGCCGCTGCGCCCCAGCCGCACGAGATCCCCGTGCTTGAGGACGTGCTCGGTGACCGCTTCGCCGTTGACGAAGGTGCCGTAGCGCGACCCGCGGTCGCGCAGCACGAACTCGTCCCCTTGCGTCGCGATCTCGGCATGATCCCGCGAGACGTCGCTGCCCACGAGCTGCAGATCGTTTCCGCTGCGCCGGCCGATGGAGAAGACCGGCTTGTCGATGTGGATGACCCGGCGACCGAGCGCGTCTGTGACCTCGAGGCGACCGTCAGGCATAGGAAAGGCGCTTGATCATAACAGTTTCTCCTTCGGCTCGCCTTCGGCCCGGCCGGAGGCGGGCCGATGGCGAGTCGAAGGGCGAGTACAATCGCACCCGCATGCAGTGTCGCAAGTGCGGGACCGAAATCGCCGACAAGGCCCTGATCTGTTATCGCTGCGGCGCCGCGACGTCGGAGCCGCGCGTGCCCCCGCCCGACACGCGGCGGCGCCCGCCGTCCCGCGGTCCGCTGGTGCTCGCGCTGATCGTGCTGGTCTTGAGCGCGCTGTTCATGGGACAGGTCATCACCGACCAGGTCCCGCGCGAGGTGGGTTACGTGCTGGCGGCGCTCGGCCTCGTGGCGATCGGCTGGCACCTGGCCCGCCGGCAGCGCACGCGACTGCGCTGAGCGGCCGACAGGCCGCCGCTCAGCCCTCCCGGTAGAACCACTCCACCCGCCGGCGCTCCGGCCGATCGAGCACCCGGACGAGCAGCGCGCCGGCGGCGCCGGAGGCCGCCAGCGCCGGCAGCGACCAGCCCCGCACGAGCCCGGCGGGCGCCACCAGGCCCCCCGCATCGAGCGCCTGCACCACCAGCCAGGCGGCCGCGACCACGCTCGCCGGCATCTCGACGACCCGGCCGGCGAACGCCAGCAGCCGGCCGGCGGGATACAGGCGCAGATGCGCGCCGATGACGCCGGCCGCGATCACGCCCGCGCCGGCGACGGGCGCGCGCGAGGCCGCGTGCGCGCTCGCATGTCCGAGAATCCCGCACGCGGCGCAGGAGACGAGCAGCAGCAGGAACCGCGGGCCGCCGAGCCGATCCTCCACCGCCTCGCCGAACAGCCAGAGCGCGCCGGCGCCGGTCACGAGCGGCACGAGGCCGGCATGCAGCCACGGCGCCGCCAGCGCCTCCGGCCAGGTCGATGCGGCGGGGGCCACGCCCCATGTCACGAGCAGCTCGATCGGCGCCGGCGACGACCAGATGCCGGTGTACGCCAGCGCGAGGAGCGCAAGGCAGGTCAGCGTCATGCGCGGCGGCTCGCGCGCCGGCAGCGCATCGCGAAGCGGAATCATCGGCGGCGAGGGTCCACGGGACGCTACGAGCGGGCGCGGAGCTTCTGCGACACGCGCGCCAGCTCGATCATCAGCGCCTCGAACTCGCGCTCCCAGACTTCGATGGGCATCTCCGGCTTGCGCGCCTTCAGCCGCTCCGCCTCTTCCTCCAGCTCCCGCCGCCGCGCCAGCAGCGCCGCGGTCTCCGGATCGGTCGTGGAGGCGGCGGGATCGCGCTCGAGGAACGTCGCGCGGGCCAGCGCGCCGTCGGCGCCTGCGCTCCGCCCCTCTCCGTCCGGCGCCTCGGCCTCCACCCCCCGCCCATCCCCGTCATCGTCCAGCATCGCGCGCTCGGTGGGCAGCAGGCCCTGACGCTCGTAGTGCGTCGCGACGTTCCGGCTGGTCCAGACGAAGAGCTCCCAGATGGATACGCGCCCGTTCTTGTCGAGGTCGACGGACGGGTCCTTCAGCGCCGCGACGAGCTGCTCCGGGTAGACCGTGTCGAAGCGCTGGGCGACGGACTGCGTCGCGGTGACGACGATGCGTCCCTTCGAGGCGAGATCGCGGAGGAAGGGGAAGCTGCCACCGGTGGTGTTGATCACGACCAGACGCCCCGGCATCCCGTCCAGCAGCGCGTTCCACTCCGCCGACGTGAGGTCGGGCCCGACGAGGTTGAACTTGGCTTCCGCTTCGCCCACGGTGCCGTGGCCGATGAGCACGAGGAGCACCAGGTCGTCGGGGCGCACCCGGCCCTTGAGCTCCTCCACCGCGGCGCGGACGTGCTCCTGCGTGCTCGGCTTCGTCTCCGGCGCGTCGACACCGGAGAGCACCGTCACGTTGACGCGGTCGAACCCGAATCGATCGATGAGCGATTCACGCAGGTCGCGCTGCCACTCGGCGTAGGACTTCTCGAACGGCTCGCCGCCGGGCGCCCCGCTCACGATCAGCCCGAAGCGCTCCTGCGCCGAGGCGGCCGGCGCCAGCCAGGCCGAGCCGAGCAGCACCGCGATCGCGGCGGCGCGGAACGGGTTCCCGAGCAGTCGGCGCCGGCCTCCGATCATCGCAGTCCCCACCTCCGGCGGAGCATCCACTCCATCGACGTCATCAGGACGATGAGGGCGAACATCCATCCGGTGTGCCAGGCGTCGCGCCACTCGACGGGCCGGTCCGCCGTGCGCGCCGCCCCGGCCAGCCAGCGCACGCCGTCTTCCGCCTCGTCGGCGGCGACGTAGCGCCCGCCTGACCGTTCGGCCAGCCGGCGCAGTCCGCTCTCGTTCAGCCACGGATCCGTCAGCTCGCGATCGACACCGCCGACGAGCCACCGCAGCTCGGTCCGCGCGCCGGGACCGCTGAGATCGCCGCGCTCGACAATCGCCCGGTAGATGCCGCGTTCCGCCGGCGCGAGCGGCACGGTGAACAGCCCGCGCGACGAATCCTTCAGCGCCGCCACCGCAGGGCGGCCGATGCCGTCCGGTCCCTCGATCGTGACCCGCACGTCGGCGCCGGGCGCGGCCTCGAATGCCGGCGTGCGCGCGGTGATCTGCAACTCGACGGACTCGCCCGGCAGCACGGCGGGCGGCACGCTCGCCGACAGCAGCTCCGCCGTGTCGCCGCCGAGCCAGCGGGCCATCTGCCGCCAGAAGCGATCGTAGCTGGGGTCGTCGGATGGCTGCATCATCTTCCATCGCCAGCTGGCCTCACCGGCGAACACGGCCGCGCGCCCGGCGCCGAATCGCTGCACGGCGATCACCGGCAGCCGGCCGCCGGGTTCGGCGACGGCGAGCACGGACGCGCCGGGACGCGGGCCCCCGAGCGGCACGACCGCGGCGAGCGCCGGCAGGCCCGTCCAGCGCTCACGCGTCTCCTCGTCGGTCGCCGCGATCCGCATCAACGGGTGCCGTTCCCCTTCGGGCGTCGGCAGCACGCGCGCCGTGTTCGACGCGGACGAGGCCGGCATGATGGCCGAGCCGCTCCCGAGCCGCAGCGGCAACAGCTCCTCGAGCGGTGTCCCGCTCAGGCTCTGGCGCTCGAACGTCCGCGCCCCGACGAACAGCACGCCGCCACCCCGCTCCGACGCGAAGTCGCGCAGCAGTTCGAGCGGCTCCCGTCCGAGCGCATGGACGTCGTAGTTGGCCAGCACGACGACGTCGTAGGCATAGAGCGCTTCGCGCGACGCCGGGAACCCGGAGACGAGCGCCTCCGATCGCGAGGCGCCGGCCTGCACGAGATAGGTGTCCTCACCCAGCTCGTTGCGCCCCTTGCGGACGACGGAGTCGACCTCGAGCGACGGGTCGTCCGACCAGGCACGCTTGAGGAAGGAGTGCTCGAAGCCCGGCGCCCCCTCGAGCGACAGGACGAGCCGGACGCGTCCGGGCGGCGGCACCAGGACCTGCGCGCGGTTGTTGCCGGCGGCCGCTTCCCCGTCGGCCTCGGGGACCTCGACGGTGTAGAGCGTCGGGGCGACGCGATCGGGCGCGACGGTGAACACCACGCGCGCCGGAGCGCCCGCCGCCGCGGGCGTGACCGTGCGCCGGCTGACTACCTGTCCGTTCTGGAGGAGCCGGACGGTGAACGCCCCGCCGATGCCGCGCGTCGCAATCGTCGCGGTGAGGTCGACGAGGCTCGCATCGAGCGCCGACTGCCCCGAGGAGAGCGCGACGATCTCGCGGTCCCGCGATCCGGTGCTCCCCAGGCCGACCGCCAGCACCGGCACGCCCGCGCGCGCGCCGGCCTCGCCGAGGTCGGCGCCGCTCGTGTCGTTTCCGTCGGACAGCACCACCAGCCCGGCGAGCCCGCGGCCCGCCGATCGCTCGACCACGCGCTCGATCGCGGCCGCCAGATCCGTGCGGTCGCCGGTCGCCGCCAGCGCCGCATCGGCGCCCGGCGCCAGCCGATCGCCGAACACGAACGACTCGACGCGGTGCCGCCCCGCCAGCCCCGGCAGCACGGTGCGCGCGGCGACCGTGCCCGCGCGCTCGACGCGCGCCAGGCCGTCGGCATCGCGAAGACCCATGCTGCGCGACACGTCGACGAGCACGGCGATCAGGCCGTCCTCGCGCGCGTCGGGCGGGACCGGTGTCAGGGGCCGCAGCAGGCAGGCGACGACGAGGGCGAGCGCCGCGATCCGCAGGCCGATCAGCAGCGCCCGGCGCCCGGACGACAGCCCGCCGGCGCGGCGGTACGCCGCCACCGCCAGGATGACGATCGCCGCGCCAATCAGCGCGAGCGCCCACACCGGAAGCGGGACTCCGAAGCGCACGGCCGTCAGCGGGGCTCCTCCGCGAGCGCGCGATAGTAGCGATCGACGCTCGACTGATAGCGGTCGGGCACGCGCGCGATCTCGCCGGAGCGCAGCCGCTCGCGCGCGGCGCGCTCGACGGCGCGCTGCGCGAGCGTGGCTTCGACGCGCTCGAGCCCGAGCGTGACTTCACGATGCAGCGTCTCCCAGCGCGAGAAGTCCTGCTTGAACGCCTCGGTGCCGGGTGCCGACGAGACCATCTGCTGATCGACCGGCGTGCTGGCGGCGCGTCCCGTGCCGGGTGACGCCTGCGCGAGCCGATCGCGCAGCGCGCCCGATTCCTGCAGGGTCTCGAGATACTCGCGCTGGAGCTCGTTCAGCCGGCGCAGGCGCTCGTCGGGCGAATCGCCGGCCTGCGCCGACTCGCCGTCGGCCTGTCCGCGCGCGTCACGGCCCTGGGTGCGTCCGTCCCGCCCCTCCTGCCGCGCGTCGGGCTGCCGTCCCATCTCCTCGATCTGCCGCTGGAGCTCCTCGAGCCGCTCGCGCACGGCGCGGGTCTGCGACAGGTCCTCCGCCAGCTGCTGCGATTCGCGATCGCCGCCCCCTGGCGTGCCGGCCACGGAGTCCGCGAGGCGATCGAGCGCGCGCGCGAGCTCACGCTGCTCGTCGCCGGCCTTCGGGTTCCCCTGCCGGATCTGTTCCGCCGCCGCGCGCATCCGTTCTCCGATTCGCGCGGACTCGGCGCGTTTCGCCGCGTCCGCCAGCCGGTCCTTCGCGTCACCGTTCCCCGCCGCGTCGGCCAGCCGCTTCACGCGCTCGCGAAGCGCTTCGGCGCGCTCGGCGAGCCGCTGCTGCTCCCCGGCGAGCCGCCGGCGGGCGTCCTCGCTGGCGCCGGCTCCCGCGGTTTCCTCCGCGAGCTGCCGCTGCCGGTCGGCGAGCTGGCGCGCCTCGAGCTGGGCATCGCCGGCGGCGCGGCGCTGCTCGTCGGGCCCTTCCGCCCGCATGCCACGCTCGACGGACTGCAGCCGGTCGAGGGCGCGCGCGCTGCGCTCGCGCGCCGCGCCGGGCGCCTCGCGCCGCAGCTCGCTCGCCGCGGCGCCCATCTCCTTTGATGCCTCGCGGAGCGCATCCGCGCGCTGGCGGGCATCGGCCTGCGCGCCGCTGCTGCCGGTCTGTCCCTCGGCGCGCTGCCCCGAGGGGGATTGCGCGCCGCGTTGCTGCTGCATCTCCTGCGCGAGCTTCTCCGCCTGCCGCCGCAGCTCCGCCTGATCGCGCGTGAGGCGCTCCAGCCGCCGCCGGACCTCGGCCTCGTCCATGCGGTCGCGGTCCCGCGCCAGATCCTCCTGCTGCCGCTGCAGCGCTTCCTGCCGCCGCGCGAGCTCGCGCACGCGGTCGAGGAGATCGTCGCGCTCCGACTCGCCCGTCCGCTGCTCGACGCTGCGCGGCGTCTCGTAGTTCGTCTCCTGCTGACGCCGCAGCTCGCGGTCGAAGAGCGCGGACAGATCCTGCTGCGCCCGGTTGGCGCCGCCTCCGCCGCTCGCCTGCTGCCGCGCGATCTCGGTCCGCCGCTGCTCCGCGTCGGCGCGCAGCAGGTGATTGAGCGCCTCCATCTCCGCCGGCAGCGCCTCGTCCGGCTTGACCGCCGTGAGCGACCGCTCCGCCCGCAGCATCGCGCGCGCCGCGTCGAGCAGCGCCGAGGCGGCGCCGCCTTCCTCCGGCAGCGTCGCGCCCGGACGCCGGCCGCGACCGCGGCCGAACATCTGCGCCTGCCGCCCCGCCGTCTCCGCACGCGCCCGCACCGCCGCCTGGGCCCGCCCCAGCGTCCGCGCATCGTCGGCCGGCGGACCCTGGCCGGCCCCTTCGGCGCGGCGCTGCAGCTTCCACGTGCCCGCGATGATGTCCTTCTGCAGGCGCACGAGGTCGTCCATCTGGCTGCCGCCGGCGGCGTTGGCCATCGCCTGGCTCTGCGCCAGCGCGAACTCGTCGAGGAAGGGAGTGACCTCGAGGAAGAAGATGTCGCTGCGCGCTTCGCTCGGCCGCTTGCCGCGGCCGATGTCGCGCGCGACGGCGTAGTACGTGACGAAGTCGCCCGGCGAGACGTCGAGGTCCTCGAGGTAGACCGTGTGGCCGGCTTCGGCCACCGTGCCGCGCTCGATGCGCAACGGCACCCGCTTCCATTCCTGGCCGCGCACGCTGTAGCGCAGCTCGAGATGCGCGATGCCGTGGTCGTCCTCGGCCCGCGCCTCGATGGTGACCTCTTCGAGTGGCGTGACCTGGCGGTCGCCGGCGGGCCGGAGGATGCGTACGTCCGGCGGGCGATCGTCGAGACGCCGCACGAAGTATTCCGGGTCGTCGCGGTTCTCGAGCCCGTCCGTGTCGCGCAGCCGCACGCGATAGCCGGTATCCCCCTTCACGGTCAGCCGGCCGGTGAAGACGTCGCCGTCGCGCTCGAGCGGAACCTCCGTGCCGTCGCGCATCGCGATCCACGCCCGGTCGACCGGCGCGGTCATCGTCTTCGGCACGACGGTCACGGCCACGGTCGTCCCCTCCGGCGCGTAGATGTCGCCGCTTCCCGTCTCGGTGCGCGGCTCGAGATTCGCGAACGCCGGGTAGGTGTAGTGCAGGTCGAGGCGGCCGATGCGCGGCGGCTCGAGGCGGGTGACCGTGTACTCCTGCGTGTCGCGGCCGGCGACGCGGACCTGGTAGACGAAGGAGCGCGGCACGCTCTCGAAGGTCACCGTGAACCGGTCGGCGCCAGCCGCCTGCATGGGCGTGCTCCGCGCCGCATCGTCCATCCGGACCACGAGCTCGGGAATGAGGCCGCGCGAGGTCGCCGAGGTCTCCGCCTGGATCGTCAGCGCCGTGTCGGGGGGCACGCGCGCATCGCCGGGCGTCACGGTCACCGCGAGCCGCTCGGGCGCGATCCACAGCAGCGCCGCGCGCGCCGCTGCGCCGGCCGGGCCGCGTGCGGCGAAGCCGATGACGGCCAGCAGCGCGAGCGCGGCCGCCGCCTGGATCGCGGTCCGCCGCAGCGCCGCCGGCGGGATGACGAGATCGAGGTCCGTGCGATCGACACGCCGGGCGGTGTCGGCCACCAGCAGGTCCGCCAGGCTGCCGGCCTGCGGGTCGTCGAGGATGCCGGCCGCCGTGACGAGGCGATCGTCCAGGCCGGGCACGTGGTCTTCGATCAGCCGCGCGAACGCGCGGGCGTCCGGCTGCCGCGGGCGCGCGCGCCACGCGAGCACGAGGAAGCCGGCCGACGCGGCCGCCGCGGTCGCGAGCAGGAGCACCTGCACCGACGCCGACTCCCGCCCGGCGACGAGCCACGCGGCAAGCGCCAGCAGCCACACCGCCGCGAGGCCGAGCGCCGCGCGCAGCACGAAGCGCAGCTGCACGAGCCGCCGCCACCGGCGGCGCACCTCGTCCAGCACGTCCCTGATGTGTCGTGTCGCGTCGGTCACTGGACGCTCCCTGCTCCTGCTCTCAGCCCCGCCGGCCGATCAGCGATTCCACCACCAGCCCGATCAGCATCAGGCCGAGCCCGTAGCGCCACCAGCCCTGCTCGGCCTCCTGCCTGCGCGCATGCGCGACCTGGGCCGCCCGCTCCTCCGCCGCGCCCCGCTCGATGCGCGCGGCGAAGTCGTCGGCGCCGATGCGATCCGGATCGAGCTCGCGCGGATCGACGTTCACCGCCAGCGGCAGCGACGCGGCGCCGCCATTCCGGCTCTCCTCGTCCGCGGGCGGCGTCCACTCCACGACGCCCGGGCGATCGGCGTCCGGCAGCGCGGCCTCTCCGGCGATGAGCTCGAGCGGCGGCGTCAGGTTCCCCGCCAGCCACCACGCGGCCTCGTTGACGAACGGCACGAATGCCGGCTGCAGCACGAGGTCGTTCCAGCGGTTCGACAGATCGGACGCGAACACGCCGAGACGGCCCTGCCCGTGCCGCTGTTCGACCATGGCCGGCGCGCCGTTGTCGAACCGGGCGAGCACGGACCCCGGCCCGGCCAGTGCCATCGTCGCGGTCCTCGTGAAGCGCGCGGCGTTGAACGCGCCCCCTTCCAGATCGAACAGCCGGAAAATCGGATGCCGGATGTCCACGGGCGTCATGCCGAGCTCGTCGCCGGCCGCACCGAGCCGCACGCGCGGAAACCGTTCGCCGAACGCCGACGCCATCAGCTCGACGTTCACCGAGGGGCCGACCGTGAGGAGCAGCCCGCCTCCCCGCTCGACCAGCGCGGCCACCGCATCGGCACCGCGGCGATCCATGCCCGCCGTCCCGACCAGGACGACCAGCGAGGCGCCGTCGAGCGGCTGGTCGCCGCGCAGCCGATCCGCCGTGACGACGTCGACGTCCCAGGCGCGCGGCTCCTCGGCCGCCTCGAGCGCCCGCCTGACATAGATGCCCTCGTTCTGCCCCGCCCCCGGCGCCGTCACCACCACGGCGCGCGGGCGCGGCCTCGGATCCAGCACGACCCACCGCTCGTCGTCGGCCGGCACGCCGTCGACTGCCGCGAGCGCGACCCGCGCGCGTCCGCGTTCCGCGCGCAGCGGGAAACGGACCTCGGCGGCGCCGTCGGCCGGCAGCTTCACGGGCCGCTCTCCGGCCGGCTGTCCGTCGATTGCGAGCGCAACCAGCAGCTCGCGCGCCGGGCCGGTCCCTTCCACGCGCACGGCCAGCTCGTTCCCGACGCGCACGGCCGCGGTGATGCCGGCGTTCACCGGCATCGGACCGACGTCGACGACCTCGAGCGCGATGTCACCGCGCAGCGCGACGTGCGGCCCTTCGGTCCAGCCGGACTCCTGCAGGTCCGTGACCATCACCAGGCGTGCCGGACGCATCCGCGCGAGGTCGGCCGCCCGCGCCAGCGCGGCGCGGTAGCGCGTGGCGGCGGCGGTCGGCCGCAGCCGCTCCAGCGCGGCCCGCGCGGCGCCGCGGTCGGCCGTCGGCTCCACCACCACTTCGGGGCGTGCCGCAAACGCCATCACCGCGACGTCGTCTCCCGCCGGCGCGCTGCTGATGGCGTCGCCGGCGCGCTCGAGCGCCTGGGCGAACCGCCGCTCGTCCCCCATGCTGGCCGACACGTCGACCATCACGACCGTGAGCCCCGCGCCCGACGCGTCCACCGGGGAGGCGACGTACGGCCGCGCGAAGCCGATCGCCAGCAGCACCAGCGCGGCGGCGCGCAGCGCGAGCAGCAGCAGATCCTGCAGGCGCCGGCGCTGCGCCTGCTCGACCGGGGCCTTGCGCAGGAAGCGCGTCGCGGCGAACGGCACGATCGGATCGATCCGCCGCCGGAACAGGTGCAGCACGATCGGAATCGCGACCGTCAGCAGCCCGAGCAGGAACAGCGGCGAGAGAAACCCGACGTTCATCGGCTGTCCGTCCTCACTGCCGCCTCGCCCGCGTGGTCAGATACGCCAGCAGCGCGTTGTCGAGCGGCCGGCTCGTGTCGAGCAGCTGGTAGTCCACGCCGGCCGCGCCGAGCTCGCGCCGGTATCCCTCGATGAGCCCGGTGATCCCCTCGAGGTAGCTCTCCCGCGCGCGCGCCGGATGCATGAGGATCTCCGAGTCGTCTTCCAGATCGCGGAACCGCGCCGGCCGATCGAACGGGAACGTCAGCTCGGCCGTGTCGAGCAGGTGGAACACGATCACGTCGCAGCCGCGATGGCGGAAATACTTCATCCCCTTGATCACGCGGGCCGGGTCGTCGAACAGGTCCGAGATCACCACCACGAGCCCCCGCTTGGCGAGCGCGTCGGCGAGCCGTGTGAACGGCGGCCCGACATCGGTGCGCGCTCCCGGCTCCTGCGCATCGAGCGCATGCAGCAGCACCGAGAGGTGCCCGGGGCGAAGGCTCGGCGCCACGGCCGTGCGAATTTCGCTGTCGAAGGTGAACAGCCCCGCGGCATCACGCTGCCGTTGCATGAGGTACGCCAGCGATGCGGCGAGCACCGCGCCGTACTCGAGCTTCGTCAGGCTGCCGCTGCCATAGCCCATCGATCCGCTGACATCGAGCAGCAGATAGGCCTTGAGATTGGTCTCCTCCTCGAACTTCTTGACGACGTACCGGTCGGTGCGTGCGTAAACCTTCCAGTCGATCGTGGACAGTTCGTCGCCGGGGAAGTACTGCCGGTATTCCGCGAACTCGACGCTGAACCCGCGCAGCGGGCTGCGGTGCAGCCCCGACAGGAAGCCCTCGACGATGGTGCGGGCGCGCAACTCGAGCGTGGCGAGCCGCGCGATGACGGCCGGGTCGAGAAACCGGAGTTCGCCGGGGCGGCTGACGCGCATCCGCGCTCCTCCCGCGCGGGCACGCCTCCCCGCGCGGCGATTCAGGGTCAGGCCAGGCTGCTGTGCGGCGCAGGCACGGCGTCGAGCAGCCGGGCGACGATGCCGTCGGAGTCCACGCGCTCCGATTCGGCGTAGAAGTTGGTGATGATGCGGTGCCGGAGAATCGGCAGCGCGAGCGCCCGGATGTCGTTCACCGACACGTGGTAGCGCCCGTCCATGAGCGCGCGGGCCTTGCCACCCAGGATGAGCGCCTGCGACGCGCGGAGCCCCGCCCCCCACCGGACCCACGACTCCACGAAATCGAGCCGGTCGTTGCCGTTGCTCCCGGGACGCGAGGCGCTGACGAGGCGCACGGCGTAGCGCGCGACGTCCTCCGCCACGAGCACCTGCCGCACGAGCTCCTGGATGTGGACGATGTCCTGGCCGTCCAGCACCTTCGACGGGCTGGGGCGCGCGGCCGCGGTCGTCTCCGTCACGACGCGCACCTCCTCGTCCTCGCTCAGGTACTTCATCACGATGTTGAACATGAACCGGTCGAGCTGCGCCTCGGGCAGCGGATAGGTGCCCTCGAGCTCGATCGGGTTCTGCGTCGCGAGCACGAAGAACGGACGCTCGAGCGGATACGTCCGGCCGGCGGCCGTGACGTGATACTCCTGCATCGCCTCGAGCAGCGCAGCCTGCGTCTTCGGCGGCGTGCGGTTGATCTCGTCGGCCAGCAGCAGCTGGGCGAAGACCGGCCCCTTGACGAAGCGCAGGCCGCGCACGCCCCCGGACTCGTCGAGGATCTCGGTGCCCGTGATGTCGGACGGCATCAGGTCGGGCGTGAACTGGATCCGCTTGAAGCTGAGATCCAGGATCTCGGCGAGCGTCTTGATGAGCAGGGTCTTGGCCAGCCCCGGCACGCCGGTGATCAGGCAATGGCCGCCGGTGAACAGCGCCACGAGCACCTGATCGACGACCTCGTCCTGTCCGACGATGACCTTGCGCAGCTCCGCGAGGATGTTCGCGCGTGCTTCGGCAACCCGCTCCGCCAGGCCGCTGCTGACCGTCCCGCCGCTGAATGCCGACATTCGATCTCCCCTGACCCCTGATCCCTGACCCCTGGCCCCTGACCCCTGGCCCCTGACCCCTGACCCCTGGCCCCTTCACGGCCGAACTGAAGTTCGGCCCTACGCCCCTGACCCCTGGCCCCTGACCCCTGACCCCTGGCCTCTGGCCCCTGGCCTCTGGCCCCTGCTAATGCGTCAACGAATAGACGATCTCATTGATCGCCATCCGATATGCGTCGCGCGTGTGGCGGATGTAGCCGGGATACTCCTCCGCGTTCGACCACTCCCAGCCGTCGCCCATGTCCGTGTTCCAGTTGATGAGCACCATCGGCCGGCCCCGGTCGTCGAGCACGGCCCGGAGCTGCGCGACGAAGCCCCCCTTCTCCCACGTGCGGCCCCGGAAGAACGACCCGAGGCCCGGCACCTGCGGATACTCGTCGATCTTGTAGAAGCAGGTGAAGATCGGGTGCGTCGGCGGCAGATCCACGATACGCCGGTCCGGGAACACGCGTCCGAGCTCGGCGACGACGTTCTCCCACTCGTACGGGCCATGGAAGTCGTCGAGCATCGCCGTGCCGCCGCGCAGCAGGAACTCGCGCAGGATCGGCACCTCGGCCTCGGTGAGCCGGAGATTGCCGGGCTCGACGAAGTAGATCCAGGGATACTCCCAGAGCTTCGGATCCTCCAGCGTCAGCACGATCGGCTCGCCGACCTCGATGGCCGTGACGGTCTTCAGGCGCCGCGACAGGTTCTGCTCGGCAGCGGGCGCGTCGATGGCCCAGGGCTCTCCCCAGTAGTCGAACCGGTAGCCGCTGCCGGGACGGATGTCCGCGTTGTAGCGGACGCGCACGAAGGTCCATTGCAGGCCGGCGAAGCGCGCGTCCGGCACCGGGGCGCCGACCTGCTCGGCTTCGGCGACGGCCTCCCAGGGGGCGGCATCGAACACGAGGAACGCCAGCGCGAGGACTCCGCCGAGAACGGCGCGCCGCACCATCACCAGCTCCCGTCCACGATGGCGAGCAGCAGGTCCTGCGCGCGGGCGTACGAGGGCGCGACCTCCAGCGCGGCGAGCACCTGCCGCTTCGCCTGTGCGGTCGCGCCGTCGGCCAGATAGCTCTCGGCGAGATCGCAGTGGGCGGCGGCGCGGTCGGCGGGCCCGGCGGCCAGCGCCGCCCGGAACCACCGCGCGGCCGCGCGCGGCTCGCGCTCGTCGAGCGCCTGGCGCCCCAGCGCGGCGGACGCCGTCGCGTCGAACGGATCGATCTCCGCGACGCGCGCCCACGCGCGCGCCGCGCGCGCGGGCTCGGCGGCCGGATCGATCAGCGTGGCCAGCTGCCGGGCCGCGTCGACGTTCGAGTCCTCGCGCGCCAGAATGCGCTCGAGCGCCGCGATGGCGCGCGCGTCATCACCCCGTTCGACGGCAAGCGCCGCCAGCCGCCCCAGGGCACTGCCGGATCCGGTCACCTCCGGCAGGACGCGTGCGGCGCGCTCCCAGGCCTCATACGCGCCCTCGACGTCCCCCTCCATCGCGCGCCGCTCCCCGAGGTAGAGCAGGACGACGTAGCTGTCCGGGTTCTCCGCGGCCAGCGCCTCGAGCGCCTGGCGCGGCGTCCGCGGGCCGAGCGCCACGTCGTCCGGCATCCGCCGGCCGGCGAGCACGGCGGCGAACCGCTCGTGAATCGACGCGAGGAACTCGGGCTCCAGCCCCGCCAGCGTCGGCCCGACCACCCGTTGCATCGCCTCGTCGGCCGAGAGCCCGTCGGCGAACGCGCGGACCAGCTCGCGCAGGGTTTCGTGCCCGCGCGTGGCCACGAGATGCTCGACGAGCAGCGACGCCTGGTAGTACGCGAGCGCGATCGTCTCCCCGGACATGAAGCCGCGATTCAGCTCGGCGAGCGGCAGCAGCTCCCCGGCCTCGAGCGCCTCGGCGAAGCGCATTTCCATCTCGCGCCCCCACTCGGGGCGCGCGCGCTTCTCCTCGTAGACCGAGATGCCCTCGGTGAGCCAGCGCGGGACCCGGTTCTCCGAGAGCTGCAGCGTCACGACGTGCGCCATCTCGTGCCAGAGCGTCGCCTGCCAGTTGAACGAGCCGGGCGGCCGCGCGCGCGGCGAATCCAGCGTGACGACCTTGCCGAAGCAGGCGCCGAGGGCGCCGACCATGCCCGGCAGGCCGACGTTGCGCACCGCGAAGTCGTCGTGGCGCGGGAAGATCTCGACCAGGATCGGCCCCTCGACCTCGACGCCATAGCGTTGCGCGAGCGTCTCGAGCGCGCGGCGCGCCAGCGGCAGCGCGTGCTCCCGCAGCACGGGGGCCTCGTCCGGATGCAGCCTCAGCGTGATCGGTCCGTCCTCGATGGTCTCGAACCCGTCGAGGCTGTCGAGCAGCCCCAGCAGGTTGTAGCTGACGACGTCGTACGGGTCGGCCTGGAAGGCCGCCTCGAGCGCCCGGCGGGCGCCCGCCTCGTCTCCGGTCCGCAACAGGTGCAGGCCCAGATCGGCGTGCGCGCGGACGTTGTCCGGCTCGATCTCGAGCGCGCGGCGCGCCAGCCGCGCCGCCGCCTCGAAGCGATAGTGCCGCGCCGCCTGTTCTCCGGCGATGCGGTAGACGTCGCCGTAGCGCGGGTTCATGGCCAGCACCTGCGCGACGATCGCGTCGAAGTCCGACTCTCGGTCCTCGAGAAAGGCGATCGCCGCCTGGCGGGCGAGCGCCTCGAAGTGCCGCGGGTTCACCGCGAGCACGGCGTCGATCGATCCCCGCGCCTCGTCCCGGCGGTCTTCGTCCAGCGCGATGTCGGCGAGCACCAGGTGCGCCGCCGCGAGCGACGGGTTGTAGGCCAGCGCGCGCATCGCGAGCTGCCGCGCCGAGTCCGCGTTCTCCTCCGCGAACGCGCGGGCGAGCCCGGCGAACGCGGGTGCGTTGCGCCGGTCGCGCTGCAGCGCCGCGCGGAACGACTGCACGGCGTCCGGCCGGTTGTGCTTCTCCAGAAACAGCTCGCCCCAGGCCAGCTGGAGATCCGCGTCGTCGCCGATGAAGGCCGCGGCGTCGCGGAACAGCGCGTTCGCCTCCTCGTACCGCCCGAGCCGCCATGCGGCGCGCGCGCCAAGCCCCAGCAGCTCGCCGCTGCCGCTGGCCGGCGCCGCGGCCACCAGCGGCTCGAGCTGCGCGGCGGCCTCGCGCGTCCGCCCCAGCAGCAGGTGCAGTTCCCCCAGCGCGAGCTGCGCCTCGCCCCCCGGCGCGGCACGGGTTGCCGTCTCGAGCGGCGCCAGCGCGTCCTCGTAACGGCCGGTTGCGACGAGCGCGCGACCGCGCACGAGCTGCATGTGCGGATCGTCCGGCACCGACGCCGCGATCCGCAGCACGTCCTCGTAGCGTCCCTCGCGCAGCGCGCGCACGGCATCGAAGCGCGCACGGGCCGGCGAGAAGATGTCCTGCGAGAGCTGGAGCTGGTCAGCCGCGACGGGGCCGGCCGCCACGATGAGCGCCCACGCACACACCGCTGCAAGGAGGGGCAGCAGGCTGCGCCGCTCCGCGATGAACCGCGATCGTCGAAGCGCAGGCATGGGCGGGCACCAGCAAGGGCCAGTATAGCAGCAGGGTCTCGGGCCTCCGGGGCCCTGAGGGGCCCCGCCGGACGCGGATCGGAACGCGAACCCGCCCGTTAAGACGCCCCGCCGCGCCTTCCGGTCGCGTGCGGCGGACGCAGGCCGAGCGCGCGCTCCTCGACGAGGACGCGTCGGCGCACCAACCAGCCGAAACCGGCGAGCGCGATCGCACCGGCCACGGGCGCCTGCAACGCCAGCGCGACCGACGCGATCTCGCCGAGCACGGCGAGGTAGTTGGGATGACGGACGTAGCGGTAGGGACCGGTGGCCACAAGGGGCCGATCGGGCAGCACGAGCACGCGGAAGCTCCAGAGCCGCCCGAGCTGCGCGATCGCCCAGAACTTCAGGGCTTTCGCGAGCCCGAACAGCAGCACCCCGAGCAGCACCAGGTCGCTCCGCAGCTGGTCGTGGCGGAGCGCCTCGAGCCCGATCAGGACGAACGCCGCCGGATACGCGATCCGCATCAGCGGATACACGTCGCCGGGCGGCTCGAACGCGCCGTCACGGCGCAGCGCGCGCTCGTTGAGCACCGAGAGCTGCAGCTCGACGAGCATCAGCAGCAGGACGGCGACGACGATGGCGATCGCGACAGGAAGAGCGGGCAGCATGGAGGCGAGCGAGGCGTACGCGCGCGACCGCCGCGCTACGCCGTCGGGGATTCGGGCGCCGGCGCCGACGCGTGGAAGTCTTCGAGGAAGCGTGCGGCGTAGCCGTCGAGCAGCTCGTCGACGCGCTTCGGGTCCGGCGACGCGACGATCAGCCCCGCGTGATGCCGCCGGTCGACGCGCAGCACGATCTCGGGATCGGTGTACGTGGACGTGTCCGGCTCCGCCTGCCGCGCCAGCGTGAGCACGAGCCCGGCGTTGCCGTCGCGGACGGCCGGCAGATGATATGGCTGCTCCTCGCCGGCAATCTCGATGCGCGCCCACTCGCGCCACAGATTGATGCCCGTCGCCGCCTCGACCACCTCGACGATGTACGCGCCGCCGACCCGCGCGGACGTCTCCAGGAAATACCAGCGCCCATCGTCGGCGCTGCGGATGAACTCCGTGTGCGCGACGCCGCGGACCAGACCAAGCGTCGTGAGGACCTCGACGTTGATTGCGGAGAGCGGTCTCCAGGCCGATGCGGTGCGCGGCACGGTGCGCGTCGTGAAAATGCCTCCCTGGTGCGCCACCGCGAACGGCGGCGCGCCATACTGGTGTGCCGCGTGGAAGATCACGTCGCGCTCCCAGACGAGCGCGTCGACATGGAAGACGTCCCCGCGCACGAAGCGCTCGAGCAGATAGAACGAGCGCCGGTCGCCCAGCGCCTCGACCGCCGGCCAGAGCGCGTCGGCCGTGTCGATGCGGCGGATGCCGATGGCGGCGGCGTTCGAGCGCGGCTTCAGCATCCAGGGACCGGGCACCGTCTCGGCGAACCGGCGGATCTGATCGTCGTTGAGGACGTGGACGAACTCGGGAACGAGCACGCCGTGGTTGTGTGCCTTCACCCGCATCGCCAGCTTGTCGCGGAAGTACCGCGCGGTGGTCTCCCCCATGCCGGGGACGCGCAGGTGCTCGCGGAGCAGCGCGGCGGTCTCGACGTCGAAGTCGTCGAGCGCGACGATGCGGTGAATCGGACGGGTGCGGGCGACATGGCTGACGCCCCGCAGCAGGTCGTCGCGCGCGATCTCGCGCGGGATGTAGAAGGTCTCGTCGATGGCCTCGCGCGGCCACGCGCCGTCACGCAGCGTGTCGACGGTCAGCAGGAGGACCCGGCACCCCTGCCGCTTGCACTCGCGCAGGAACTCCTGCCCCTTCTCGTAGGTCGCGATGCACAGGATGGTCAGGGCGCCGGTGTCGGCCACGTGGTGCTCCGTGAAGACGCCCCGTGCGGACTCGTGCCCGCTCCGGAGCCCGGACAGGATATCGTGTCGCTCCGGGAGGTTCCAGAGGATCCATGCAGCGCGAGTATCACCGCTGGCATACCGGGCGCCTCGGGCGCGACATGGGCGTCGTGGTCTACGGACACTGGGGCACGCCCGTGCTGGCGTTCCCGACGAGCGGCGGCGACGAGTGGGAATTCGAACGCCAGGGGATGATCGAGGCGCTCGGCGCCCTGCTGGACGCCGGCCGCATCAAGCTGTTCTGCGTCGGGTCGAACAGCGACCAGAGCTTCTACGACCGCGGCGCACATCCCTTCCATCGCAGCTGGATGCAGCGCCAGTGGGACGAGTACGTGCGCCAGGAGGTCGTGCCGTTCGTGCAGGGGCACTGCCAGGGTCCCCACCCGCTCACGACCATCGGCGCCTCGCTCGGCGCGTACCACGCGGCCAACACCCTCTTCAAGCACGCGGACGTCGTCTCGCGCTGCATCGCGCTGTCGGGCCTGTACGACCTGCGCGACTTCATGGGCGGCTTGTACGACGACAACTTCTACTTCAACAACCCGGTCGACTATCTGGGTGGCATGAACGACCCGGCGCTGATCGCCACGCTGAGCCAGCGCGAGATCCGCATCGTCACCGGCCACGGCCCGTGGGAGCACCCGGAGCGCTCGTACGCGCTGTCCCGTGTGCTCGGGATCAAGGGCATCCGCCATCATCTCGACGACTGGGGGCCGGAAGGAGGACACGACTGGCCGTACTGGCGGAGACAGGCCGTGGAGTACCTGAAATGAGAAACGGGAAACGGGGAACGGGAAACTTCCCGTTTCCCGTTTCCCGTTTCCTACTGCCGCTCCCGTACCGCCTGCGCCAGATGGTACCGAAGCGGTCCGAGCAGCATGTAGCTCGACGTCAGTTCCAGCTGGCCGCCGCGCGCGCCGATGGTGTCGGCGAGCGACGCCGCACGTTCCGCGTACCACTCGGGGCTGACTTCGCCGCGTGCCAGGCGCCGCCGGAGCAGCGCGAGCTGCCGGCCGGGGTTGACGATCTCCGGATGGTGATTGACGCCGAGCACGCGCGGCATCGCGCCGTCGCGTGTGCGCGCGACCTCGATGCCGGTGAGGGCGCGCGGTCCTGAACCGGTGTCCGGCTCGTGCGACAGAGGCAGCACGCCGCGGCAGCCGTTCCGCGGCCGCAGATCGAACAGCCGGCTGTCGAGGATCGCGAACCGGCGTCCGTCGGGCAGCTCCGAGACGAAGCGCCCGAACCACGGATGCGACGCCGCCGCGTCCGTCAGCTCGTTGTCGACGATGCCGGTGCTCTTGCCTCCCTTGTCCGGTCCGCGCAGGACGGCGTCCGCCACACCGAGCCACCGGCACATCACGCCGAACGTGTGGCACACGCCCAGCAGCACGGCGTCATCGTCTTTCGCGATCGCGTCGAACAGCGCGAAGAGCGGCCGCTCCCACGCCGGATCCTCCCGGATGCCCTGCGAGCGGTCCGCGTTGCCGTCGTTCAGACGCGGATCGAGATGCCCGGGCCCGCCCGTGCCGACGTACAGCCGGTGTCGCAGTCCAGGCGGCTTCGGCACGTGCGCGCCGCGCCGGACGTCGTACGAGATCACGCGTATCCGCAGGCCCGCCTCGCGCAGCGCCGGCGCCAGGTCGCACGCGACGTCCTCGACCGCGTGGACGATCGCGCCATGCCCGAGATTGGGCCAGCCATGGTGCATGTCGAGCACGGCGACGTCGACGGTTGCAGGGTCGGCCGTTGGAACCTCGGGCGTGGCGGCGTCGACGCGCGCCGTGGTGAAGACGGCCGCTGCCGGGCAGTCGGGCGGACACGCCTCATGGCCGGCGCTCCGGCGATGGCGGCAATCGCAGCTCATGAGCGGTGTTCGATCGCCTCGTGCCGCGGCCGCACGACGAACGCCGGCACCTGCCCGCCGCCCGACGTGACGTTGGCGAGCCCCGTGGCGCTGAGCCTGGTCAGAAACCCGGTGAGCCGGCCGCGGAACAGGTACGGCGCGCAGTCCACCAGCATCTCCTGCATGCGCGTGCCGTCCGTGCCGAAGCGCGGAAACGGCTCGCGCCGCACGCCGATGCGCGCCTGCACGACCCATGCCCCGTGATCGCCGCCGAGCGCCGTCGCGATCCGCTCGTCCCAGGCGCGCTCGTCCGCGTCCCAGCCGAGCAGCACGCCGCTGCCGCCGTACTCGTCATTGGGCTTGATCACCAGCGTCTCGCGGTGCGCGCGCACGTACGGGACGAGATCGATCGACCGTCCGTCGCGCATGGTCGTGCCTTCCCGCAGCAGCCGCGTCCAGGGCACCGCGCCGGCCACGGCCGCGAGATCCGCACCGTCGAAGAGCGGCGCGAACCGCTCGTCGGTCAGCAGCGCGAAGAACGCCTTCTTGTGCGGCAGCTTGCAGCGGAACGCGTTGGCCATGCAGACGGCCCGCGCGGCGCACGCGTCCACCAGCGCGCGGCATTCCTCCGGATGATCGAGCACGTCGCCGACGAGCACGCGCCGGTAGACCAGGTCGATGCGGCGCCCCTGCGCGGTGAGCGCCCGGCCGTCGAACTCGAGCTCGCGCGGATCGCAGACGAGCGCCGGCACGCCGGCTCCCGTGAACGCCGCCTGCAGCATCTCGAACTCGCTCCAGGTCGGCACGCCGCGGAAGTCGACGATCGCGACGACCGGCGGCGACGCCGTGCCGCCCCACTCGCGATAGGTCTCGAGCAGCGCCTCCAGCATCGGCTGCATCAAACGCGGCGGCGAGACGTCGAACAGCTCCCGGAAGCGGGCGGTGATGTCCAGCCCCTGGAACACGTCGCCGAGCCGCTCGGCGTAGCCGAGCCCCGCCGGAGACTCCGCGTTGTACTCGGCGCAGACGACACGGTCGTCGAGCACGAAGGCATCGAGGCGCGAGGCGGTGCTCGCGGGGCCCGGACCGGCATCGATCGAGGCGAGCGCCCGCTCGGACGCCGTGACCGCGAGCACGTCCAGGACTTCGGGGACGTCAATGGAGGCCGCCACCCGCTCTCCCATGCGCGCCACCGCCTCGCCGACATGGCGCGCCGCGGCGGCCTGCCGCTCGTCGAGGAAGAACGGACGCAGGAACGGGCAGATCACGCGCGGGCCGAAGTACAGGTCCCGCTCGCGCAGCGCGTCCGTGAACGCCTCCCCGAACGCCGGCGCGAGCTCGACGTCAGGCCGCAGCAGCGCGTTCCACAGCGCGATGGCGTCGCCGACGGCGGCCAGGCTACACCTCCGCCGGGCCCGCCGCGCGCGGCTGCCCGATCACACCGGCCGGCTCACCGAGACCGATCATCCGCTCCCAGGACGGCCACGGGCGCGTCTCGACCCCGCGCACCGCGCGGTCGATCACCAGCTTCGTCATGCGATCGACGACGAGATCGAAGTAGTGGTCGCCGATGCGATCGCGCTCGAAGTCGGGCGCCGGGTTGAGGAAGTCGATCGCGTACGGCACGCCGTCGCGGATCGCGAACTCGATCGTGTTCATCTCGTACCCGAGCGCCTCGTTGATCGTCCGCGCGTCGGCCACCACCCGTTCCCCCGGCCCGGACGCCAGGTACTCGTGGTCGACGTGGTACCGCCGCTCGTTCGGGTCGTAGTGCACGGGGACGATGTCGTCCTTGCCGAAGGTGAAGCACCGGACGTACTGGTCGAAGTCGATGAACTCCTGCAGCGTCATGCAGTGCGGGGCGGTGCGGTCGTAGGCGGCCAGCAGTTCCTCCTTCGTGTGCACCTTGTAGACGTGCCGCCAGCCGCCGCCCGAATACGGCTTCAGGATGGCCGGCCGGCCGACGTGGTCGAGCAGCCCGTCCCAGTCGAGCGGATAGACCAGGTTGCGCAGCGACTCGGCGGTCAGATCGACGTCGGGCGGGTACGCCTTCTGCGGCAGCAGCACCGTCTTCGGGATCGCGACGCCGAGCCGGCTCGCAATCGCGTAGTTGAAGAACTTGTCGTCAGCGGTCCACCAGAACGGGTTGTTGACGACATACGTGCCCTGGAGCACGGCGTGCTTGAGATATCCGCGGTAGTACTCGACCTCGTGCGAGATCCGGTCGACGATCACGCGGTACCGGGCCGGCTCCCCCATGCGGGTGCCTCCCAGCTTGACCATCTCGGCGCCGACGCCGAACGGGCGCCCCTGCTCGTTGACGGAGTGGATGAACGCCGGCGGGAAGGAGAATTCGCGCCCGCACAACAGGCCGACCAGGAGGCTGGGGTTCGATGGCATCAGAGGCTCAGGCTTCAATGGCCGCGGGCCGGGTTTCACGGGCCAGGTGGCGGACGACCGCCTTCAGGTCGCCCGTTTCCCGATAGATCTGCAGCTGGCGGTCGGCGCTCGTGCCGTCCCGCAGGATGGTGCGCACGTGCTCGACGAACCGCCGGCTCCCCAGCTCGTCGACGACGTCGTCGACGAAGTCGAGCAGCTCGAGCGCGAGCACGCGCATCGGCATCTCCGCCTTCTTGCCGAAGTCGATCAGGTTGCCGTCGAGTCCCCAGCGGGCGGCGCGCCACTTGTTCTCGTCGATGAGCGCGCGCCGGTACAGCCGGAAGCCCATGTTCCGGGTGTACAGCTTGTAGAGCTTCACGATGATGGCCTGAACCAGCGCCGCGAGCGCGACCGTGTCCTCGACGCGCGTGGGCACGTCGCAGACGCGGACCTCCAGCGTCCCGAACGTCGGGTGCGGCCGGATGTCCCACCAGATCTTCTTCCCGTCGTCGATGCAGTGGAGCTGCACGAGGAGATTGAGGTAGTTCTCGTACTCGCTCCAGGAGCCGAAATGGTCGGGGACCCCCGTCCGGGGGAAGCGCCGGAAGATCATCGTCCGGTAGGACTTCAGGCCGGTGTCGCGCCCCATCCAGAACGGCGAGCTCGTCGAGAGCGCGAGCAGGTGCGGCAGGAAGTACCGCGCGGCGTTCATCAGGTCGATCGCGACGTTGCGATCGGGCACCGCGACGTGGACGTGGAGCCCGAAGATCAGCAGCGACCGCGCCAGCTGCTGGAGCTCTTCGACGATGTGCTCGTAGCGCTCGCCCGGGGAGATGACCTGGTCGATCCAGGAGGAGAACGGGTGGGTGCCGGCGGCGGCGATCGCCAGGCCGGCCCGGTCGGCCGCGGCACAGAGCTCGGAGCGGATGCGGAGCAGCTCGGACCGGAGCTCGAGCACGTCGCCGCAGATGGACGTGCCAACCTCGACGATCGACTGGTGCATCTCGCGCTTCATCTGGTCGCCGAGCGACCGGCTGCCCGCTTCGAGGAGCTGCGAGACGTGGGACCGCAGCTCCCAGGTCGCCGGGTCGACGATCTGGAACTCCTCCTCGACGCCGATCGTGAAACGGTGCGGCATGCAGGCTCCCGGCTGGACGGTCCGCGCCCGGCGGCGGCGCGCGCTAGATAATACTGTGTCCGCGGCCGGCCGGAGTCCCGGCTGTCCCCGCGGCCGGCATACGCATGTACGACGAAGGCGCAGGCACGGAACTGGGCGGCAATGCCGTCGGCAACGTGCGCAGGCTGGCAGCGGTGCACAGTCCGCAGCTCGGGAACGAGCGCGACGTCTTCGTGTATCTCCCGCCGTCCTACGCCTCGAGCGGCCGGCACTATCCGGTGCTGTACATGCAGGACGGCCAGAACCTCTTCGATGACAGCCTCTCCTTCGCCGGGGCCTGGCACGTCGACGAGACGATGGAGACGCTCGCCGCCGAAGGGGTGGAGGCCATCGTCGTCGGCGTGTCGAACATCGCCGAGGCGAGGCTCGACGAGTACAGCCCGTTCGTGGACCCGCGACAGGGGGGCGGGCGCGGCGACGCGTACCTCGCCTTCCTGACCGCGACGCTGAAGCCGCAGATCGACGCGCAGTTCCGCACCCGGCGCGAAGCGGAAGCGACGGCGATTGCCGGGTCCTCGATGGGCGGGCTGGTCAGCCTGTACGCGCTCCTCCACAGGCCCGACATCTTCGGTGCGGCCGCGGCGATGAGCCCGTCGCTCTGGTTCGCGTCGGAGGCGATGCTCGCCTTCGCGCGCCAGCTGCGCTCGTGGACGGGGCGGCTCTATCTCGACATCGGCACGGCGGAGGGACGGCCGCACCTGCGGCGCACGCGTGAGCTGGCGCGCATCCTGCGCGCGCGCACGCCACACCCGCGCCGGCAGATTCGCTATCTCGAGGCGCGCGACGCCGGGCACAACGAGGCGGCGTGGGGCGTGCGCTTCGAACGGGCCGTGCGGTGGCTCCTGCCGGCACGGCGCACGGCGCTGAACTGGTAGATCAGGTGGCCGGCGCGCCGGCCGGGACGTCTCCCGCGTAGTGAATCAGCCGCGCGAACAGCGACGGGCACGCCCGCCCGAGCAGTGAGGCGCCGCGGACGCCGCCCGGGAAGCCGACGAGGCTCCGGAGCGCGAGATTGACGCGCAGCTTGCCGCCGAGCTCGCGTGCGCGCAGCCGGCGGAGCTGCCGGAGCGAGGCGGCGCCGCCGTCGAGGACGGCCGCCGCGACGAGCTCCGCGCCGCGCATCGCCAGCCGCAGCCCGTCGCCCGTGATCGGGTCGACGAAGCCGGCCGCGTCCCCCGCGAGGAGCAGCCCGTCGATGTCCCCCTGGTGATGGTCGACCGCCATCGGTCCCAGCACCGCCACGGGCGCAATCCGCCGTGCCTGAGCGAAGCGGTCCCGCAGCATCGGATCGGCGCTCACGGTTTCCTCGACGATTCGCGCCGCGCTGCCGGCCAGTCGCGGCTTCAGTCGAGCCATCGGCATCACGACGCAGACGTTCGCCACGCCTCCGGGTACCGGCGCGATCCCGACGTAGTGTCCGGTGCGGACGTGCATCTCCCCTTCGGACCCGAGCTCCCGGACGTTCTCGAAGTAGGTCCCGAGCGCGTAGCGGCGCGGGGCCGTCGGATGACGCGCCAGTCCGAGGCCGAACGCGAGCGCGGATCGGCGCCCATCGGCGGCGATGACGACCGGCGCGCGGCGTTCGGCGACGCGGCCCGACGGTCCGGCCACGTGCACGCCCGTGACGCGTCGCGTTCCGCCCGGCGCCGATTCCACAATCGCCCCGTCGACGCGTGTGAGCCCCTCGAACCGTGCGCCCGCCGCCATCGCGGCTTCGACCATCAGCGCATCGAGGTCGTGCCGCTGGAGACTGCCGCCGGTGACGCCGGCGGGATAGGTGGCGCGGACCACGACGCCGTCGCCGCTCAGCCGCATGCCGGTGATCGGCAGCGCGCGCGCGCGCACGGACGCTTCGAGTCCGTGGCGCGCCAGGATGGCCATCGCGCCGGGATTGATCGAGTCCCCGCACAGCTTGGCGCGCGGGAACTCGGCGCGATCGATCAGCAGCACCCGCACGCCCGCACGCGCGAGGATCAGCGCGGCCAACGCGCCGGCGGGTCCGGCTCCTGCGACGATGACATCGGGCGCCCCTGGCCCCTGACCCATGGCCCCTTCCCCCTGACCCCTGGCCCCTGGCC
>CAYUPN010000051.1:0-28459 GCA_964446605.1 uncultured Bifidobacteriaceae bacterium
ATCCGACCTGATCCGACCTGATCCGACCTGATCCGACCTGATCCGACCTGATCCAACCCGATCAGACCTGAAATAGTATTCCCTAGCCTCATGCTTTGGTCCGTCTTCGAGCTGGACGCGCGGAAATCGACCGTCGCCCGCGAGCTGCGCGGCGCGGCGGCCACCTTCCTGACGATGGCCTACATCCTCTTCGCGAATCCGGGGATTCTGCAGGCCGCGGGTATCCCGTTCCAGAGCGCCATGGCCGCGACGGCCATCGTGGCGGGGCTCTGCTCGATCGCGATGGGGCTGGCCGCCAACGTCCCCATCGCGCTGGCGCCGGGCATGGGACTGAACGCGTTCGTCGCCTACCAGCTCACGTCCCAGACCGGCTCCTGGCAAGCGGCCATGGGGCTCGTCGTCGTCGAGGGCCTGGCCGTGTTCCTGCTCGTCGTGGCCGGGCTTCGCGAGGCGGTGATGCACGCCATCCCGGCCGACCTGCGCCGCGCGACCGGGGCGGGCATCGGCCTGTTCATCGCGCTCATCGGCGCCGTCAACGCCCGGCTCGTGGTCGTGCCAACCGCGACGCTGGTGGGTCTGCAGCAGGATCCGTCGGCGACCCTGCCGCCGGTCGGACCGGGCGCCCTCGCCCGGCCGGACACGCTGCTCGCCGCGTGCGGGCTTGTCCTGATCGGCGTGCTGCTGGCGCGCCGGACGCCTGGCGCGCTGCTCTACGGCATCCTCGCCGTGACGCTGGCCGCGCTGGCGCTCGGACAGACACATCTCCCGGATGGCGCGTGGATTGGCCTGCCGCGCCTCGACACGTTCGGACAGGCCGATGTCACCGCCGCGTTCTCGCTCGCCGCGGTGCCGCTGATCCTGTCGCTGATGATGGTCGACTTCTTCGACACGCTCGGCACCGCCACTGCCATCGCGGAGGAGGCGCAGCTCACCGACGCGCAGGGTCGCATCCCGCGCCTGCGGAGGCTCCTCGCGGTCGACGCGCTCAGCGCGTCCGTCGGCGGGCTGTTCGGCGCCAGCTCGGCGACCGCGTACGTCGAATCGGCCGCAGGCGTCGCCGAGGGCGCGAGAACCGGGCTGCACTCCGTGGCCGTCGGCGTGCTGTTCCTGCTCGCGGCGTTCTGCGCGCCGATCGCCGCAATCGTTCCGCCGGCTGCGACCGGCCCGGCGCTGATGGCGGTCGGGTTCATGATGATGCTGACGATCACGCGCATCGACTTCCGCCAGCCGGAGACCGCCCTGCCCGCCTTCGTCACCATCCTGATGATCCCGCTCACCTACTCCATCGCCCACGGCATCGGATACGGCCTGTTGACGTATGCCGCAATAGCCGTGCTGCGCGGCCGCGCCCGGGACCTGCACCCGCTGCTCTATCTCATCGTGGCCGCGTTTGCGGCGTACTTCTGGCGGCACTGACGCGTCACGACCGATCGGACCTGGTCGGACCCGATCCGCCGTCGCCGCGCGCTGATTCTCACGCGCGGCAAAGGCGGGACCTGATCGGACCTGATCCGACCCGATCGGACCTGATCCGACCCGATCGGACCCGATCCGACCTGATCAGACCTGATCCGACCTGATCCGACCTGAATCCGCGTGCTACGCTTGTAGGTTGTGCCTGCCTCGTCCCGCCGCGCCGACAGAACTGCCGTGCGCCGGGAGCTGGCGCCGACCCTCCGTCTGGCCGGACCCGTCATCGTCGCGGAGCTTGGCTGGATGTTCATGGGCGTGGTCGACACGCTCATGGTCGGGCGGATCGCGCCCGAGGCCATCGGCGCCGTCGGTCTCGGCAGCATCCTCTATTTCTCGACGGCCGTCTTCGGCATGGGCGTCCTGCTCGGCCTCGACACGTTCGTGTCGCAGGCATACGGCGCGGGGCTCATCCGCGAGTGCCATCGGTGGCTGCGCGACGGCGTGCATCTGGCGGGTCTGCTCACGCCCGTCCTGATGCTCGTCAATCTGGGCCTGATCGCGGCGCTCCCCCTCTTCGACCTGCATCCGGACGTCCACCGGCTCACGGCGCCGTACGTCGAGGTCGTCGCGCTCGGCTCGCTGCCGCTCCTGCTCTACGCCGCGTTCCGGCGGTACCTGCAGGCGGTCGGTCTCGTCATGCCGATCATGATCACGCTCGTGACCGCAAACCTCGTCAACGCCGTCGTGAACTGGATCCTGATCTTCGGGAAGTTCGGCCTGCCCGCGCTCGGGGTGACCGGAGCTGCGTGGGCGACGGTCCTGGGCCGGACGTACATGGCAGCCGCCCTGCTCGCCGTCATCATTCGCCATGAGCAACGGATCAGGGCCGGGCTCTTCGACGTGCCGTTCCTCAGGGTCGAATGGCAGCGGCTCATGCGGCTGCTCCGGATTGGCCTGCCGGCCGCGACGCAGCTGACGGCGGAAGTCGGCATCTTCGGCGCCGTCGCGGCGCTGGCGGGACGCATCAACCCGGTCGCGCTCGCCGCGCACCAGGTGGCGCTGAACCTGGCGAGCGTCACGTTCATGGTGCCGCTGGGGCTGGCGTCGGCCGGCGCGGTGCGAGTCGGCCATGCCATCGGCCGCCGGTCGGTGGACGAGGCGTCGACGGCCGGATGGTCCGCGATGACGCTCGCGACCGCGTTCATGGGCCTGTCCGCGGTGGTGTTCGTCACCGGGGCCGCTCCGCTGGTCCGGCTGTTCACGGACGACCCGGCCGTGGTGGCCACCGGCAGTGCGCTCGTGCGCGTCGCGGCGGCCTTTCAGCTCTTCGACGGGCTCCAGGTCGCCGCCACCGGCGCGCTGCGCGGTCTCGGCGACACGCGCACGCCCATGCTGTCGAACCTGATCGGCCACTGGGTGCTCGCGCTGCCGATTGCGACGTACTTCGGCTTTTCGCTCGGTCTCGGCGTGATCGGCCTCTGGGCCGGGCTGTCGTTCGGCCTCACGATCGTCGCGCTCGCGCTGGTCGTGACGTGGCGGCGGCGCATCCGCGAGCTCCGCAGCAATCCGGCCGCCATGGCCCGGCTCGTGCCGGGAGGCATGCATTCGTGACGCCCAGTCGTCTGTTCACCGCCCGCTTCTTCATGATGTGCGGGTTCACGTTCACCGTCTTCCTGTCGGTGTTCCAGCTGATCCCGGTCTCGCCGTTCCACATCACGGATCTCGGCGGCGGTCCGCTGGCCTCCGGCCTGTTCCTCGGCTTCCTGACCTTCGCGTCCGCCTGGTCGGCGCCGCTCACGGGCGCGCTCGCCGACCGCATCGGACGCCGCCGCACGCTCATCGTCGCCAGCCTCGCGCTGGCAGGTTTCACGACGAGCTACGCGTTCATCGACCGGGTGCCGCTGCTGCTCGGGCTCGTGCTGCTGCACGGGATCGTGTGGTCCTCGCTCCTTTCGGCGTCCGCCGCCTACATGACCGGCGTGCTGCCGCCCGCACGGCGCGCGGAAGGGATCGCGTACTGGGGACTCGCGACCGTGCTCGCCATGGCGGTGGCGCCAAGTCTCGGGTTCTGGATCTACCGGCGGGGCTGGGTGTGGCTCTGCGCCGGCACGACGCTGCTCAATCTGGGCATGGGGGTCATCGCCTGGTGGCTCGACGATGACCGCGCGGACGGCGCCGGCATGGGGCCTGCCGACGGCGGGTCGTGGATCGAGCGGCGGGTGCTGCTGCTGGCCTCGCCGCTGTTCCTCTGCGGCTACGGGTACGGAACGATCAGCAGCTTCAGTGCGGTCTACACCGACGCGCTCGGCATTCGCCCGCGGGCGCTCTACCTGACGACGCTGGCCGTGGTGACGCTCTTCACGCGTCCGGTGTTCGGCCGGCTCAGCGACCGCGTCGGCTACCGCCGGATGTTCATCCCGTGCCTCGTGCTGATCGCGGCGGGGCTGGCCCTGCTGCCGCCGGCGACGACGGCCGGCGGCCTGATCCTGTCGGCGAGCGTGTTCGCGGTCGGCTTCGGCACGTCGTACCCGGTGTTCGCCGCGTACGTGCTGCAGGACATCGGCGAGGCGCGCCGGGGCGCAGCGTTCGGCGCGATCCTCGCGGCGTTCGACACCGGCATCGGCGCGGGCTCGACGGCCTCCGGATGGCTCATCGGGCGCGCCGGGTTCACGACGGCGTTCGGCGCGGCAGCGGTGCTGGCGTCGCTGGCGCTGCCGGCGTTCCTCGTGATGGACCGCTACTTCGGTCCCGGCCGGCGCGTCGGGACCGACGTGCCGACGACGCCGCGCGCGGCCGGCGGTTTCTGACGGGCGCCATGCGGCGGGTGCTTGCCCTGCTGCTGATGGTCTGGGAGCCGCTGAACCTGGCGCTGCTGGCCGCCGGGCTGGTCGGCCGGCTGCCGGAACGCGGGTGGCCGGCCGTGGCGCTGCTCGGATTCCGGCTCGTGGTCACCAGCGTGGGGATCGTCGCGGGACGGGCGCTCTGGTCAGGTGCGCCGGGCGCGATCGCGCTCGCACGCTGGGCCGTGGGGCTGGCGCTCGCCGCCGTCCTGCTCACGTACACGACCGGCTGGTGGCCGACGACGCTCGCCCCCGGCGTGCGCGGCCCGGCGCTTCTCGTGATCGCGGGATGGCACGTGCTCTGGCTCGCCTGGCTGCTCAGGCAGCGTGAGGCGGCGTGAGCGCGCGGGTGACGAGCACGATCTTGCCGACGTGGGCCCCTTCCTCGAGCGCGGCGTGCGCCGCAGCGGCCTCCTCGAGCGGGAACGTCGCATGGATGACGGGCCGGACCTCACCGCGCGCGATGAGCGGCCAGACCTCGCGTTCGAGCTCCCGCGCGAGGCGTCCCTTCTCGGCCACGGAGCGCGGCCGGAGCACCGAACCGGTGATCGTCAGATGCCGCCGCATCAGCGGCGCAATGTCCAGCTCCACGCGGGAGCCTTCCAGCAACGCGATCTGCACGAGGCGCCCCTCGTAGGCGAGCGCCTGGATGTTGCGCGCGACGTAGCTGCCGCCGACCATGTCGAGCACGACGTCGACGCCGCGGCCGTCCGTCAGCTCGCGCACGATCGCGACGAAATCCTCGGTCCGGTAGTTGATGGCGCGGAGGGCGCCGAGGCGCTCGCACGCTTCGCACTTCGCCTCGGTTCCGGCGGTCGCGAACACCACGGCGCCGCGGGCGCGCGCGATCTGGATGGCCGTGGTGCCGATGCCGCTGGCGCCGCCGTGCACCAGCAGCGACTCGCCGGATTGCAGCCGGCCGCGTTCGAAAACGTTCGTCCAGACGGTGAAGTACGTCTCCGGCAGCGCGGCCGCCTCGATCGGGGACACGCCGTCCGGAAACGGGAGGCACTGCACCGCCGGCGCGGTGCAGAATTCCGCGTACCCGCCGCCGGCCAGCAGCGCACACACGGCATCGCCGACGGCGAAGCGCTCCGCCTCCGGGCCGACCGCCACGACACGGCCGGCCACCTCCAGCCCGGGGATCTCGGGCGCGCCCGGCGGCGGTGGGTACTTGCCCAGACGCTGCACGAGATCCGGACGGTTCACGCCCGCGGCCTGCACCTCGATCAGCAGCTCTCCGCGCGCGGGCGCCGGCACGGGCGCCTGTTCGGGCACCAGCACGCCGGGCCCTCCGGGCTTCGTGATCCTGATGACTGTCGCGTGGGCCGGAAGGGCGCTCATTGATACCGCTGCCGGATGGTCGGAATGAGGTAGTGCGAGAACGCGCGCTCGAAATCGCAGGCCGGCGCGAACCCCCAGTCCGCGCGCGCCGCCGAGTCGTCGACCGCCGCCGGCCACGAATCGAGGATCCCCTGGCGCTTGGGATCCACCTGATAGGTGATCTCGGCGCGGGGAAACGCCTCGAGGACCACACGGCGGATCTCGTCGGCGGTCGGGTTGAACGCGGCGACGTTGTAGGCGGTGCGCGTCAGACGCTCGCGCGGCGCCTCCGCGAGCCGGATCAGCGCCTCGACGCCGTCGGGCATGGCCATGAACGGGATCTGGGTATCGGGCCGGACGAAGCAGGCATACGGCTCGCCGCGCGCGGCGGCATGGATCATCTCCGGCGCGTAATCCGACGTGCCGCCCGACGGGATCGTCACCGCGGAGATCAGACCGGGAAAGCGGAGGCTGCGGAAGTCCACCTTGCCGGCGAGGGGCTCGGCGGCGAGCTGCTTGTAGTACCGCGCGTAATACCGTCCGAGCTGCTCGCAATACAGCTTGTTCGCGCCGTACATCGTCGTCGGATGGTTGTAGTCGTCCTCGCGCACGCGGCCGGCGCGCATCTTGGTCTCGAGGTCGGGCAGGCCGTAGGCGGCAATCGAGGAGGGATACAGGAAGCGGACCGGCCGGCCGTGCGACTCGGCCTCCTTCTGCGCGAACTCCAGCAGCATCAGCGTGCCCTCGACGTTCACCTCGTGCGCGCGGGTCGGCGTGAACTCCGAGCGGGTCGAGAGCAGCGCGGCGAGGTGGAACACGAGGTCCACCTCGAACTCGGCGAGGATGCGCTCGAGCAGGCCCGCGTCGAGAATCGACCCCAGAAACTCGCGTTGCACGAGCCGCGCCAGCTCCGCGTCGAGCGGCGCCAGGTCGAGCGTGATGATGGGGCGGCCGCTCTCGGCGAGCCGGGTGATCAGCCCGTGGCCGATCTCTCCGCCCGCCCCGGTGATGAAGATGACGGGTTTGCGCATGCTGCAGAGCGCGGGTGACGCCGGGCGCCTACGCGCGCCGGCGTACGGCCACTACCTGGCCGCCTGTCCGAACGAGCGCTCGAAGAGCCCGTGAATGGCGTTGCGGCCGTTCTGCTCCAGCACGCGCGTCCCCGTGCCGGTGATGTGGGCGTGCGTGATCACCGGCAGATCATCGGAGGCACGCTGGCGCCAGTCGCTGCCGGTCCACGTGAACCAGGCGTTGCGAGTCTGATCGAACACGGACAGCGGCTTGTTGCACAGCTTCGCGAACTCGGCACCCCACCCCGTGCCGCCGCGCACGGTGCCGTCCGGCTCGATGTGCCCGACGACGTAGATCTCCTGGCCGCTGTTCACCTGATACCAGATCGTCTGCAGGATCTTGCGGAGCGTGGGCCCCTCCGTGTACCGGCGGTTCAGCAGCCGCGAGACGTACTCGAGGCTGACGTCGCCGGCCTGCAGCTCCTCGTGCGTGAGCACCCGCAGACCGCGCTGCCGCGCGTGATTGTGACCCTCGAACGTGTAGTTCACTTCGTCGATGCCGTAGCGCTCCGCTTCCTCGCCGAAGGCCGCCTCGGCGCCCGGCGCCCCCCCGCTGAACAGGATGCAGTCCTCTGGTTTCATGGGCGTCACTATACCGGACGACGCGGCACGCCGATCCGGCGGTTGGAGTCCTGGGTTCCCGATTCGAGGGACGAGGGCAGGCGCGGCGTCGAGAGCAGCTCCCCGAACACCTGCCAGCGGACGTCGGGACGATCGGGCGTGCCGCCGCGCCCTTCGACGTACGCGCGCACGAGATCCTTCCCCAGGTTGTAGTTGATCACGTAGCTGCGATACCGGTCGACGAATCGCAGGCGCTGCGCGGCGCGCTCGGGCGACGTGAGCGTGTAGCGCACCAGAAAGTCGACCGCCTGGTCGGCCGTGATCCCGCCGTCCAGATACCGGCGCGCCGCTTCGTTGCCCGCGTAGCTCAGGTCCTCGAGCGCGTCGATCACCCGGTAGTAATGCCCGGCGTCGGCCGGATCGAGCCCGGCGAGCGGGAACAGGTGCTCGCGCTCGAACGCCACCCGCGCGTCGCCGGGGAACGCGATCTCGATACCGAGGTTCGCGGTGCCCTCGGCGATGAGCGACTGCGGCGAGAACAGCGTGTAGACGGTGAACTCCCGCCAGCCGCGCTCGCGGACCAGGTGGCGCTCGTACATCAGGTTGTAGACGTGATGTCCCGGATACCCCTCGTGGCATGCGAGATCGATGGCGCGGTCGATGAAGATCGGCAGGTCGGTGTTCACCTGGATCAGGCTGTGATAGCTCCCCTGATACCAGTTGTAGCCGCTCCAGGGCTTGTCCGTGACGAACTCGAGATCGAAGCGCTCGTCCTCCGGCAGAGTGAAATGCGCGGCCGTACGCTCGCGGCAGCCGTCAATGGCGGCACGGAACACCTGCTCGAGCCGGTCCTTCGGGATCACGAAACGCTGCCGGAACGCTTCGACGCGCGCGGGCAGCGGCCCGTCACCGGGCACCAGCCCGTCCAGGCGCTGCACGCGCTCCTCGAAGTACGACTCCGGATGGGTGGGCGCCACCGCGTCGTACAGCAGCTTCGATTCCTCGTCGAACGGCAACCGCTCTCCGGCGACGATGCGGAGACGCGTGCCCATGGCGCGTGTCTGCTTGAGGAGGTACTCGCGCCGGAGCCGCTCGATTTCGTCGGCTGGCTCGGGCACCGCCGCGATCGCGGTCTCGAGCCGTGCGACCTCCTCGCGCAGATCGTCCAGCGGCTGCTTCCCCGCGGCTTCGACCTCCTGCTTCCATGCGGGTGGGCCGTAGTAGGCGTCCACGAAATCGGGGTCGTGCTGCCCCGACGCGAGCGCCAGGCGGACGTAACGATCGGCGAGCGCGTTCATGTCGGGTGAAGAAGGCGGCGACTGGCAGGCCCAGGCGGCAACCAGCAGGGGCAGGATGGACAGGAGACGCATGCGCGAAGGCTCGCCTACTCGACGCCGAGCAGTTCGATCTCGAACTGCAGGGCGGCGTTCGGCGGGATGACGCCCCCGGCACCGCGCGACCCGTACGCCATCGAGGCCGGGATGGTGAGCCGCCGGACGCCGCCGGTCTTCATGCCCCTCACGCCCTCGTCCCAGCCGGGAATCACCTCGCCCTCGCCGAGCGTGAAGGCGAACGGCTCGTTGCGGTCGCGCGAGCTGTCGAACTTCGTGCCGTCCATCAGCGTGCCGGTGTAGTGCACCGACACCCGCCGCCCCGGCGCCGCTTCGGGCCCCGTACCGACGGTCACATCGGCGATCTCCAGCCGCGTCACTCCTGCCGACAACTCGACGGCGCGTCTCATCCGGGCCTCCCGTTCCGCGTCGCTCTCACCACCGCACGCGGCCGCGACCACCGCCGCCGCCAGCAGCACACCGATCCAGCGCATCGGATCATCTTAATGCAGAGGCACGCCCCCGTGGCGCCGACGCGCTTCGGCAGAACCTTGCGTGGTGGCCGGGGGAACCTGACAGGGAAAGCGGAGACGAAGCGGAACAGCGGAACGGTGACGGCAGAGACAGAACGAGCCAGGGCCGGCGACCGACCCTGGCTCTCCGGGCGCCGGCGCGCCTCGCGCGCGCCGGTCGTCGGGACTACGAGCAGGTCTGCGACAGCACGCGGACCGACTGCACGTGGAAGCGGGGGTGCATACCCGAAGCCGCCGAGGTCGAGCTGCTGGCGCCCGACTGCGACGAGCTCTGGTCCGCGCGGCCCGTGATCTGCACGCGCTGGCCCACGTACTTGCTCAGATCCACGTCGCCGCCGCTGGCCATGAGGGACCAGGTCTTGCTGGCGCCGGACATGCCGCTGCTGCGCTGCGACGAAGAGCTGCTCTCACCGGGGCTCGGGGTCTGGGTCTGACCAGCCGACGCTCCGGACCCGGCCCCCTCCGACTCCAGCGTGAAGCTGCGGCCGTCGGTGCCGGCCTTGACACAGCCCGTGATGGTGGTGGACTGCTCCTGGCCGTACTGCGAGCGCTCCTGTCCGGTCGGCGACTGTGTGGTCGGCGACTGCGTGGTCGGACTCTGGGTGCCCGGAGTCTGCTGGCTCTGTGCGGCGATTGGCGCAGCCGCGAGCGCGACCGCGGCAACCGAAGCAAAGAGAAAGTGCGTCTTCATGTGGTCATCCTCCAACCTGCTCGAGCGCGCTTCTGCGCGACCGGGGAACGGTTTCATCAAGCGCGCCGATTGGACGGCGCACACGGGGAAGGAGGATCAAGGGGCATGCCACGCTCCATCGCGCGATCGACCCCGTGTTTCCGGCGGTTCTTGCCAGTCGAGGTTGCCCGCGCGTGGCGTGTCGGATTTACCCGGGCATGTAAGCGGTCCGGCTCAGCTCGTCGGTTCCTTCCGGACGCGCTGGCGGATCGGCGGGCGGCACACGGGACAGGGCCAGAGCTTGCGGTCGGCCACCGCGGCGTCGAGCGTGAGACTGGAGCGCTCGCGCCCGAGTTTCTCGCAGCCCTGGCGGTGGTACTTGTTGTCGTCGTTCTGCGTGAAGACCTTCACCGCGTTCGGATTGGCCTTCGCGTCGGTCGCCTCGCCGCAGTCGTGCGCGGTCAGGCCGCGGCGCAGCGCCTCGGCGCGCCGGCTGACCGTGACGTTCGAGCCGGCCTTGGCGACGACGGGGCAGCCCGGCGCATGGAACTGCTTGCTCCCCTTCACGATCACGACGAGCGCGGTCGACGACTGCGCGGCTGCCAGGCCGGGCGTGGCAGCCAGCGCGACCAGAAGCGCGAGACACCGCAGGCCCATGGGGATAGGATAGCACTCGCTCCCCGCACGGCCGGGCTGCCCGGCGTGCGGCGGGCTGCACAACGCGGGCTCCCCGCGCTGAGGTGTGAACGATGACCATCGACGTCTCTCGACGCGCGTTTCTCGGCACGGTGGCTGCCGCCGCCGCGCTGCCGCGCCTGACCGTTGCCGCCGACGCGGCGCCGCCTCCGGCCGCGGCGCCCCTGAAGATCGGCGTCGCCTCGTACTCGCTGCGCAAGTTCCCCCTCGACCAGGCGCTCGCGATGGCGAAGACGCTCGGCGTGCGATACATGACCTTCAAGGACGTCCATATCCCGCGCACGGATCCGCCGGAGACGACGAAGGCGCTGCGCGCGACGATCGAGGCGGCCGGCATCACCATCATGGGCGGGGGCACGATCACCATGCCCAACGATCAGGACCAGATCCGGAAGGATTTCCTGTACGCGAAGCACGCCGGCATGCCGCTCATCTACGCGTCGCCGGATCCCGCCGCCCTCGACTTCATCGAATCGCAGGTGAAGGAGCACGGGATCGTGTTCGCGATTCACAACCACGGGCCCGAGGACAAGTGGTGGCCCGCGCCGCAGGACGCCTACAAGGCGATGCAGGGCCGCGACAAGCGCATGGGCCTGTGCATCGACGTCGGCCATACCATCCGGACCGGCACGGACCCGGTCCAGGCCTGCATCGACTGCGCCGACCGCCTCTTCGACATGCACGTCAAGGACCTCGCCTCGCCCACGGATCGCGACAGCCAGGTCGCGGTCGGCCGCGGCGTGATCGACTACCCGGCGCTGTTCCGCGCGCTGCTGAAGATCGGCTACCAGGGCCAGGTCGGACTCGAGTACGAGATCCACGCCGACGATCCGCTGCCCGGCATGATCGAGTCGATCGCGTACATGCGCGGCGTGCTGGCCGCGGTGACGACCTGAACGGCGGCGCATCCGCCCCCCGCGCGCACGGCGCCGAGGCACGGCCAGGTTCCCGGTTCGGGAGCCTGGCCGTTTTTTCGTGGTGACCACTGGTGGGACGAGCGGTCGGGATGTGCGGCCGGCTCCGCGTGCCGGATCGCGCACCCGGCGTGACGAGCGGTGCGACACCACGTCGTGCGCGCCGTGACGCGCCGTCGCGGATGCCGCACGACGCCCGACTGACCGCGGCCGAGGCGATTGCGCTCCGTCTAACCCCGCAAGCGTCCGGCAATGGCGCCGGACCGGAACGCGCGGGGGATCGCCATGCGGACGCTGTTCCTCTTCATCGCGACATCGATGGCCGTCGGATTCGCGGCGCAGGTTGGAGCCGAGCCGCCGCAACTCGACCCGTTCGCGCGCGTGCGCCCGCTCAGCCGTGAGGCGCAGGCGCTCATCATGGAAGGCGCGGAGCGGTCGGCCACCATCCGCCGCATGCTCACGCGCATCGAGGCCTCCGACGTCATCGTCTACGTCGACACGCAGGTGGGCCCGCGCCGCATCGTGTCGGCCTGGACGCGTTTCGTCTCGAGCAGCCCGCTCAGCCGCATGCTGCGCGTGCACGTCGATCCGACGCACACGCGCCACGTCCAGCTCGCACTGCTCGGGCATGAGCTCCGGCATGTGGTGGAGATCGTCGAGGCGCCGGGCATCCGCACGGCGGAGGACATGCTCCGCCACTACCGGACGCACGGCGTCGAGACGGGCGACAACCGGTACGACACCCCCGAAGCGGTCGAGGCCGGCTACATCGTCAGCGACGAGCTGCGGCGGAACCGCGCCGGCTCGCTGCGCGTGGCCACCATGCGCGAGCGCGACCGGCGCGCGCTCGCGGGCGGTTCGATCGGAGGGTGAGCGCGCAGGGCCGGCGCGCCCGGTGCCGGCTCACTTCCAGAGAGGCAGGATCGGATCGCCGGCGTCGGGGATGTGCGCGCGCAGATCGACGCCGGCGGCGCGCGACAGCGTCGCCGCCACCTGGTTCGCATCGGCGTCCGGCGCGTCCGTCCACTCGCCGCGGCGCGGCCAGTCGGGACCGATCGCCGCCAGCCAGGTCTCCTCGGCCCCGTCGACGTCGCGGCCGTGCCCGTGCCAGTCGGCCGGCGTCCGGCCGCGACCGTGGTCGACCGTGATCAGGATCGCGGTGTTGTCGCGGTACTCGGGGTCGGACTGCAGCCAGGTCCACAGCTCGCGGAGATAGCCGTCGGTGAGGGCCAGCGCCTGCAGCGTGCGGTCGTACCGCCGGTTGTGCGCCCAGTCGTCCGTCTCGCCGAGCGCCAGGTAGAGCACGCGCGGCCGCCTCGCGGCCAGATGCGCCATGGCCAGCCGGAACGTGTAGTAGTCGTGCCGCACGCTGTCCCACGGCGTGAGCGTCTCGAACTGCGCCGCGCTCAGCTGCGGGATCGGCGCCGGGCCCTCCATCGCCTCGTAGCCGGCATTGATGACGATGGCGCCTTCCTCGTGCTCGGCGATCCAGTTGAAGATCCGCCAGGATCCGAACGCCGCGACCCGGTCGGCCGGCAGCCGGAGTTGGCGCCTGAGCACCTCGAGCACGGTCTCGTGCGGATTCCGCCGCGGGTCGTTGCTGTCGATCGCCGGGCGTGCCGCCCCGGTGAGGATCTCCGCGTACCCCGGATACGAGAAGCGATGCGGGTTCGTGATCCCGAACCGGCTGCCCTTCGCGCGGTTCCCCAGGATCGAACCGTGCCGCGCCATCCACTCGCCCCAGAAGAACGGCATGAGCTTCGACCGGCGCTCCTCCGGCGTCGGCGCCCAGAACTCGCGGTAGACCTTCGTGGACTCCGGTGTCTCCCCTTCTCTCAGCGTCGAGCGCAGCACGTCGAGATCGAGGCCGCCGAAGATCTCCTGGGTGCGTGCACCGTCCAGCGTGATCAGGATCACGTTGCGGGCCGGCGGCGCCTGCGCGGTGACCGACGGCTGGACGGCAGACAGCAGCGCCGTGGCGAGCACCGCGAGCACGAGGACAGCGAGACGACGACGCATCGTGCGGGGTTCCTCCCTGTGAGCGGACAGCATACACGCACGCCGTGCGTCAGGATGACAGCCGGCGTCGGGATCGCGAATCGTTACGTCCGCCTCCGCGCGTGGAGCACGAACGAGAGCACGGTGTAGTAGACGGGATAGGCGAGCGAGCCGACGACCAGCCACCGCGGCGGCGACGGCAGCAGCCAGATGATGGCCAGCACCGTCACGCCCCACACGGCACCCAGCCCCACGGTGAGTCCGCGCAGCGTCGGCGTGCGGGACGGATAGACGTAGCCGATCGGCACGAACACGAGCACGACGAGCAGCAGCAGCACCGCGGCGTTCACCCACGGCGGCGTCCCGAGCGCGACGAGGTACACCGCGACGATGTTCCAGTAGGACGGGAAGCCGGTGAAGAAGTGGTCCGCCGTCTTGGCGTCGGCCCGGCTGAAGCCGTACGCGCTCGAGAGCAGTACCGCGGCGGCGACGAGTGTGCCGGCCGGACCGGCCGGCAACGCGCCCGCGGTCTCGAGGACCCACACGGGCACGAACACGAACGTCAGGTAGTCGACGATGTCGTCGAGGCGCGCGCCGTCGACGTGCGGGAGCCGCGTCCTGACATGGGCGAGGCGGGCCAGCACGCCATCCACCGCGTCGACAATTGTGGCGACAGTGAGCCACACGAACGCGGCCCGCAGTGCCCCCGCATTCGCCGCGTCCATCGCGAGCCAGGCCAGCACGGCCCCGCTGGCCGTCAGCGCATGAACCAGCCAGGCCGCGGTGCGCCCCGCGGCCGCTCCGGTCGGTGCAGCCATCTGTGCGACCGCTGTCCTCCCCGCGACCCGCCCGCGCACTCGACCCAGACGCGGGCGGGACCTGATCCGCCGACGACCGCGCAGCATCAACACGCGGTCGTTGGCGTGACCTGATCTGACCTGATCGGACCCGATCAGACCTGATCCGACCTGATCAGACCTGATCCGACCTGATCAGACCTGATTCGACCTGATCAGACCCGATCCGACCTGATCCGACCTGACTACAACTGCTTCACGAGCCCCGCCCAGGTCTCGGGATCCTGGGCCAGCAGCGTCGCGAAGTAGAGCCGGACATCCTCTGCCGGGAACGACGCCTTCAGCGCCTGCGCGGCCTCGTCCAGCCGCTCGGTCGGAACCGCCTGGTCCAGGTCGTCGGCAATCAGACCGTCCTCGTGCGGGATGCCCAGCTGGTCGAGGAAGGCCCCCATCATCGGGCGCTGGCAGCCCAGGTGATAGCTGACCAGCAGCCGCGCGGCGAGCACGTCCGGCATGGCCGGCATGCGCACCAGGTGTCGTGCCTTTTTCTCGATCGGCAGCCCCGCGATGAAGCGCGGTCGCGCCTTCAGGCGCTGCGCCAGCAGCGTGGCCGCCTCCACCTGCAGTTCGGGGACATCCGTGTCGCGCCAGAAGGCCTCGGCGGCCTGCAGCCGCTGCGACTCGGTCATCGCCTTCCAGAGCTGCGACGGCAGCGGGATCTCGTCAGGTCCGGGCATCATGAACTCGAAAGTCTCGGGTGATTCGTCAGAAGCCGACGCGCAGCTCGCCGACGACCTGCAGCTTGGAGACGTCGCCGAACACGTGCTGCTGGATGTCGTCGTTCAGCAGGTTCGTCGCGCGGATGGTCGTCACGATCTTGCGCTCACGGCCCCACCGGATGCCGAAGCTGCCGTTGAGCAGCGTGAACGCGTCGGTCGGACCGGCGTACCGGCTGTCGAGCACGTCCGTCCAGAACGCCTCGTCCTGATAGCTGAGCGTCAACCCGCCGAGGAAACGATCCCCGCCGTAGTGGACCCCCGCGTTGAAGCGGTTCGCCGGCGGCAGGTTGATCTCGCTCTGCGCGAAGCCGATCGCCTCCGGCTCCGGCTGGTACGAGTAGTTGGCGTATGCGCTCCACTCCCGCGTGAGCGCACCGTCGACCCCGAGCTCGACGCCCTTCTGCCGCACCTTCCCCAGATTGCGGTAGCTGAACGCCGCCGGCAGCCCGTTCCCTGCGCCGAAGGGGCACGGCCGCTGCGCGCTCGGCGTCGTCCCCGGCGGGCAATACAGCAGCTCGAGGACGACGAGCGGGAGCCCCGTGGACGACCAGCCAGGCGGCGGCGAGGCGGCACGATACGAGCCGACCTGCGTGAAGAAGATGTCGTCCTTCGTCTCGTTGATGAAGAAGGCCGCCGATACGGTCGCGCGCTGCTTGATCACGCCCGTGTAGCCGATCTCGTAGGCGGTGATCGACTGCTCGGTCAGCTCCACGGCCGGGACCACTGGCGCCAGCCCGACGTTGCTCCCGACCGCGCGGACGGGAAAGTTGAAGACCCGGCCGGCGAGCAGCGGGTTGAGCGAGCCCAGCGGAAGCTGGTTGATGATCGCGGTGTCGAGATACTGGTTGATCACCGACGGCGCGCGGTAGGCGCGGTTGTACGACAACCGGATCGTCTGCGCGGCGTCGGGCTTGAACATCAGCGTCGTCCGGGGGGAGAACTGGACGTTGTCGATGACGTCGAACTTGTCGATGCGGGCGCCCACGAGCCAGCGCACGTGCTCCCCGAGGAAGATCTCGTCCTGCGCGTAGACGCCCCCTTCCGCACGGGAGTCGCCGGCTGGCGCGATGGAGAGGTCGAACGTGCTGACCCGGAAATTTCCTCCGTAGCTGAACACGTGGCGTCCCCGCCAGGGGCGCACGTCGCCGGCCTCGACGTCGAAGGTCCGGCTGCCGAAGTCGAACGTCAGCGGCCGGCCGTCGGTCCCCACGGCCAGCAGGTTCGTCGCATCCCCCTGGAGGATGTTGGTGAAGGCGTTCAGACGGAACCCACCGCTGCTGTAGTTGACCTTGCCGTAGCCGAGCACCGTGCCGGTGTCGATGTCGAACGGTCCGATGCCGCTGTGCAGGATGCCTTCGGTCCCGGCCACCCCGCCCTGGAAGACCAGCTTCCGCCCATCGGCGAAGTCGTAGTCGGCCCGCACGTCCAGCTTCGGCTGCGTGGTTCCGGCGTTCGCGAAGCCGGGATAGGTCGTCCCGGTGCCGTTCGGAATGACGCCGGCCGGACGCGCCAGCGGATCCTGGCTGTAGACGCCCGCGGAGATCTTGTAGGCCCAGCGGTCGTTGACCGCGCGCGCGTGCGAGCCGTTGACGTAGAAGAGCGAGCCGGCGCCCGGCGACTGCCCCGACGGCGTGAACGCCGTCTCCCGTCCGAACCCGCCCACTCCCATCGTCACCGTCGTGCCCTGGAGCTCGCGCGGGGAGCGCGTGATGACGTTGACGACGCCGTTCATGGCGTTGGCGCCCCAGACGGCGGACGCCGGGCCGCGGATGACCTCGATCTGCTTGATCTCGGCCGGGTTCACCGGGAGGAAATCCCAGGCGATGAAGCCGAAGAAGTCGAGATAGATGCTGCGGCCGTCCACCAGCGCGAGCTGCGAGGTCGACAGGGTCCCGGACGCCCCGCGGCTCGTCAGGTTGATGTCGCGCGCCGAGGTCTGCGTGACGTTGAGACCGGGCACGGATCGGAAGACGTCGGCGTACCCGGTGGCCGCGGCCGCTTCGATCGTTTCACCGGGGATGAGCGTCACGGTCGCCGGCGCGTTGACGAGCGTCTGCTCGGTCCGCGACGCGGTGACGACGAGCTGCTCTTCATAGACCGGCGCCTCGTCCTGCTCCGCCTCATCGGCGGAGGCCGGCTGCGCGCCGTTCGAGGCCGCATCCGGGGACGGCGGCGGCGACGACTGCGCCCACGCCGGAGCGGCGGCGAGCGCGAACAGGACGACCAGGACGGCGGACATGCGGCGGCTCATCTCGGCTCCTTCTGAGGCGGCTCGGCCCGGCGTCGGCGCGCCAGCCCGAGCTCGAGCATTGTAGCGTCTCTCCTGCGCCGCGGCGCGCCGCGCGACCTCGCGTCCCGCCGATTCGGGCGTCCCATGCGAGCGCCTGTAATAGACTGATGCGTTGATGGAGCTGCCGAAGGCTCTGCGCGAGGACGTCCGGCTCCTGGGCGACCTGCTGGGCGAGACACTGCGCCGGCAGGAAGGCCAGGCGATCTTCGATCTGGTCGAGCGTGTGCGGGCGCTCTCGAAGAAGGCGCGTGCGGGCAGCGAGGCCGACTTCCGGACGCTCACTCAAGTCCTCGAGCAGATGCCGGTCGACGAGGCGCAGCCGCTGGCTCGCGCCTTCTCGCACTTCCTCAACCTCGCCAACATCGCGGAGCAGCATCACCGGATCCGCCGCCGTCGCGCCTACCAGCGCGACCGGAGCGCCGCGCCGCAGATCGGATCCTTCGACGAGACGTTCGGCCGGCTGATTCGCGCCGGCATCCCGCCGGAGCGGCTCTACGAGTCGGTGACCGGCCTGCGCATCGAGCTGGTGTTCACGGCGCACCCGACCGAGGTGCAGCGCCGGACGCTGATGCAGAAGTACCGGCGCATCGCGGACCTGCTGGAGCTGAAGGATCGGGCCGACCTGACGCCGCCGGAACACGACGAACTGCTCGACGCGCTGCGGCTGGAGATCGCGGCGGCCTGGGAAACCAGCGAGGTCCGCCAGCGCCGGCCCTCGCCCATCGATGAGGCGCGCTCGGGCATGGCGGTGTTCGAGCAGGCGCTCTGGGATGCCGTGCCGCAGGCGCTGCGCGCGCTCAGCGCCGCGCTGCTCAGGCATACCGGACGCGCGCTGCCGCCGGACGTCTCACCGCTGACGTTCGGATCCTGGATTGGCGGCGATCGCGACGGCAACCCGGCCGTGACGGCAGACGTCACCTACATCGCGGCGATGCTCGCGCGCTGGCAGGCCGCGAACCTGTACGTGCGCGAGATCGACGAGCTGCGGCTGGAGCTGTCGATGCACGACGGCAGCCCGGAGCTCGCCGAGGCCGTCGGCGGGGCCGACGAGCCCTATCGCGCGCTGCTGCGCGGGGTCCGGGACCGGCTCCAGGCGACGCTGCGCGCCATCGAGGACCGCCTGGATCCCTCGAGCCCGAACTATCACTCGACGGCGCCGCTGCCGCTGGTGACCCGGCGCGAGATCGCCGAGCCGCTCGCCCTCTGCCGCCGGTCGCTCGAGACGACCGGCAACGGCCTGCTCGCGCGCGGACGGCTGCTCGATCTCCAGCGCCGCGTCGCGGCGTTCGGCACGACGCTCGTCCGGCTCGATCTGCGGCAGGACGCCAGCCGCCACACCGAGACGCTGGCGGCCATCACCCGGTATCTCGGCCTGGGCGACTACGCGGCCTGGAGCGAGGAGGAGCGGCAGGCGTTCCTCCTGCGGGAGCTCGAGAGCCGCCGGCCGCTGATCCCCGACGACCTCCCGGCGCCGCCGGAGGTGCACGAGATGCTCGAGACGGTGCGGATGGCCGCGAAGCTTCCGTCCGACTCTCTGGGGGCCTACGTGATCTCGATGACGCAGGCGCCGTCGGACGTGCTCGCGGTCGAGCTCCTCCAGAAGGAGCTGCGCGTTCCGCAGCCGCTGCGCGTCGTCCCGCTCTTCGAGACGATGGAGGCGCTCGCGCATTCGGACGGGATCATCCGGTCGCTGCTGGCGCTGCCGTGGTACCGGCACCGGTGCGGCGGGCGGCAGGAAGTGATGGTCGGCTACTCCGACTCCGCGAAGGACGGCGGACGGCTGGCCGCCAGCTGGGCGCTCTACACCGCGCAGGAACGGATTGCCTGCGCCTGCCGCGAGGCCGGCATCGAGCTGACGCTCTTCCACGGCCGGGGCGGCAGCGTGGGCCGCGGCGGCGGTCCCACGTATCTCGCCATCCAGTCGCAGCCGCCGGGATCGGTCGACGGCCGCCTGCGCGTCACCGAGCAGGGCGAGATGGTGCAGGCGAAGTTCGGCCTGCCGGGTCTGGCCATCCGCACGCTGGAGCTCTACACGACCGCGACGCTGGCGGCGACGCTGACGCCCCCCGCGCAGCCGGATCCCGCCTGGCGGACGCGCATGGATGGCCTCGCGGCCCGCGCCCGCGACGCGTACCGCGCCGTTGTCTACGAAACCCCGCGCTTCGTCGAGTATTTCCGGACGGCGACACCGGAGATCGAGCTGGAGGACTTGACGATCGCCAGCCGCCCGGCACGCCGGCGCGCGGGCGGCGGCGTGGAGACGCTGCGCGCGATCCCGTGGGTCTTCGCGTGGACGCAGACCCGGCTGATGCTGCCCTCGTGGCTCGGGGTCGGGGACGCCCTGGCGGACGCGGAAGCCGAGGGGGCGCTCGACGAGCTGCGCGCGATGTACGGCGGCTGGCCGTTCTTCCGCGCGACGCTGGATCTGATCGAGATGGTCCTGGCGAAAGCCGATGCCCGCATCGCCGCGCACTACGAAAAGGTGCTGGTGCCCCCCGACCTCACGGCGCTCGGCCACGACCTCCGTGAACGCCTCTCGGCGACCGCCCACGCCGTCCTCCGCGTCGCCGGGCGGGAGGAACTGCTGGACGACAACCCGGTGCTCCGGCGGTCGATCGACGTCCGGAATCCCTACGTCGATCCGATCAACCTCGTCCAGGTCGAGCTGCTGCGCCGTCTCCGGCAATCGGAAGGCGACGAGCGGCTCCGGCGCGCCTTCCTCGTGACCGTCAACGGCATCGCCGCCGGGATGCGGAATACCGGATAACAGGTCGGATCAGGTCGGATCAGGTCGGATCAGGTCCGATCGGGTCGGATCAGGTCCGATCGGGTCGGATCAGGTCCCGCCGCCACAGAGATCGATCACTCGCCGTCCTCTCGTCCCCTCGGCCAATCCGGTTTGACCAGTCTGTCTGGTTTCGCTGCACACCACGGCCTATTTGTCCTTGACAGGGCCTGACATTGTGCGTATCTGTATGAGCCGCAACGAATCAGTGGTGTGACCAGTTGATGTGGAGATGGGTCATGTGGCCCACCACTCCACGGACAGCGCACCCGGCACGTCCGCCGGGTCGGTGAAGGAGGCCTGCATGACCCGCCGCCGCCCGCCGTCCCCCGTCGCCCATGTCCCGTCCCTGTGTTTCCGCTCGCTGGCCGCGGCGATGCTGCTGCTCGGTCTGCCGGCTCTCGCGTCGGCGCAGGCCGCCAACGGCACGCTGCTCGGCAACGTCACCGACGACAGCGGCGCCGGCGTGCCGGGCGCCACCGTGACGGTGACCGAAGTGCGCACGAACATCCCGCGCACCGCCGTCAGCAACGCCACCGGCTACTACATCGTCACGAATCTCCCACCCGGTGTGTACCGGGTCGAGGGGGAGCTGCAGGGATTCAAGAAGTTCGTGCGGGAGGGGGTCGAGGTGCGGGTCAACACGACCGTCCGCGTGGACGTCGCGTTGAGCGTCGGCGCGCTGACCGAGTCCGTGACCGTGCAGGCCGAGACGCCGACGCTGCAGACCGATCGCACCGACACGGGGCGGATCATCGAGGGAGACCAGATCGCCCAGATGCCCCTCGGGTTCAACCGCAACTTCCAGGGCATGCTGATCACCGTGCCGGGCGCGAGCCGTCCCTTCAGGCCGCACTCCGAGTTCTTCAACTCGCAGGACAGCCTCTCGAGCAACGTCAACGGACAGTCGCGCCTCGCCAACAACGTCCAGCTCGAAGGCATCGACAACAACCACAAGACAGGGCTGCTGACCGTCCTGATCCCGTCGGCCGAGGCGCTCGAGACCGTCGCGGTGACGACGAGCAACTACGACGCCGAGTTCGGCCGCGCCGGCGGCGCGGTGACGAACGCGACGCTGAAGTCGGGCACCAACCAGCTGCGCGGCTCGGGGTTCCTCTTCGGCAACACCGAGGCGACCGTCGCGCGCAACCCGTTCTCGACCCTGCCCGAGCCGCCCGAGACGACGTACATGCAGGCGGGCTTCACGCTGGGCGGACCGATCGTGCGCAACCGGCTGTTCTTCTTCGGCGACTACGTGCGCACGACCGACGACAGCGGCCGCATCACGCGCGTGACACTGCCGGACGCCGCGTTCCGCAACGGCGATTTCAGCGCCGCGCCGACCACGATCTACGATCCGGCGACCGGCACCCCCGACGGCACGGGCCGTGTGCCGTTCCCGGACAACCAGATCCCGGCCGACCGGATCAGCCCGATCGCACGGCGCATCCTGCAGAACGTGCCGATGCCGAACATCCCGGGCGCGCGGCTCGGCACGACGAACTTCGAAGCGCCGTACGTCCGCGAGAAGCGCACGAACCAGTTCGACATCAAGATCACGTCGCAGCTGACGATCGACGATCACCTGTCGGTGCGTTACAGCTATCAGAACCCGAAGACGTACGATCCGGGCATCTACGGCGTCTGGGGCGGCGGCGGGAAGGACTTCGCCGGCCAGGGCCTGAACCCGACCTACAACGTCGCCGGCAACTACAACAAGACGTGGACCTCCACCCTGCTCCAGGAGGTCCGCGTGGGCATGAGCTACTACCACAACGAGGCGCTGTCGGAGGCCGACGGGCTGACGCTCGCCGACGAGCTCGGAATCAGCGGCGTGAACCTGAATCGCTTCTCGAGCGGCCCGCCGCGCATCGAGATCAACGGCTTCACCAGCCCGCTGATCGGCTTCTCCCCCAGCCTGCCGTGGGATCGCTCGGAGCGCACGTGGAACTTCGCGACCACGCTGACGAAGCTCTGGGGCAATCACACGCTCAAGGTCGGCGGCGACCTGCGGCACAACCGCGACTTCCTGCTGCAGGTGCAGGACAACGGCGGGCCGCGCGGCGCGTTCCGCTTCAACGGCGCGATGACGGCGATTCCCGGCGACACCGCGGCCGCCAACGGATTCGCCAATTCGTTCGCGGCGTTCCTGCTGGACGTGCCGAACAGCATCGGCCGCGACCTCATCACCGACGTCGACCCGGGCACGAAGCACTGGGCGATGTTCACGTTCATCCACGACAAGTGGCAGATCACCCCCAGCGTCACGCTGGACCTCGGCCTGCGGCACGAGTACTACACGCCGCTCGTCGGCCTGACGGATCGCGGCGGGCTGGCGAACTACGACCCGTCGACGAACACGCTGCGTGTCTCGGGCTACAACGAAGTGCCCGCGAACCTGGGCGTGCGGAGCAACTGGCGCAACTTCAACCCGCGCACGGGGATCTCCTGGCGCGTGAACGAGCGGACGGTCATCCGCGCCGGCTACGGCTCGAGCACGATCCCGTGGCCGGACAACTCGTACGCCTTCAATTTCCCCGTCAAGCAGAACAACCAGCTGAACGGCCCGAACAGTTTCGCGCCGGCCGGATCGATGGCCGCAGGCCTGCCGCCGCAGAATTTCGCCGACATTCCGCAGTCGGGCGTGGTACCCGGCGACAACTTCAGCGCGCAGGGCATGTTCTCGGTGCCGCTCGACCTGAAGGAAGGCATCCTCCACTCGTACAACGTCGCCTTCCAGCGCGAGCTGCCGTGGGGGTTCACCGGCGAGATCGCCTATGTCGGCAACCGCGGGCAGGACATCATCGCCCGCATCGACCTCAACGCCGGCCGGACGCTCGGCGCCGACAACGCCGGCCGGCCGCTGTTCGCGCAGTTCGGACGGACGGCGAGCACGACGTCGACGACGCCGGTGAAGTCGCAGTACCACTCGCTGCAGGTGAAAGTGGACCGGAAGTTCCGCAACGGCCTGCTGATGACGAACTCGTACACTCTCGGCCGGGGCTACAACTACTACAACGGCGACAGCAACGGGACCATCGCCACACCGGCCGATCCGGAACGCAGCTGGGGACGGACCAGCTTCGATTCGACCCACAGCTTCGTGAGCAGCTTCGTCTACGTGCTGCCATGGGGGCCGCAGGGACGCTGGCTGCGGGACGGCATGCTCGGCCGCGCGCTCGGCGACTGGCAGGTCAGCGGCATCCTCTCGGCCATCTCGGGGACGCCGATCGACTTCACCGCGGATGGCGCGGGGCTTCGCGCCCCCGGCAACACGCAGCGCCCGAACGCCAGCGGCAAGCCCGCCGTGCTCGGCGGCATCGGTGCCAACGAGCTGTGGTTCGACACGTCGGTCTTCTCCGCCCCGGCGCCGGGCACGTGGGGCAACGTCGGCCGGAACCTGCTGCTCACAGGGCCGGCCTACGTGAACCTCGACGCGTCGATCGTGAAGATCATCCGGATGGGCGAGCGGAGGCTCGAGTTCCGCGTGGACATGCTGAACGCGACGAACACCCCGCACTACTCGAACCCGAGCGGCAGCCTGACCAGCGGCAACTTCGGGCGAATCACCGGCATCATCGGACAGACCGAGCGGGTCATCCGATTCGGAGGGAGGTATATCTTCTAGACCGTGGGCCTTGGACCCTGGGTCCTGGCTGCCCAGGGTCCAGGGCCCGAAGCCCAAAGCCCGATGCGGGCGTGCTACCCTCCGTCACGCGAAAGGAGCACACGCGTGATGCGAGCTGGAAGCGTAGTCGCCGCGGGGCTGGTACTGTGCAGTGCGGGCGCGCTCGCGCAGAACGACCCGTTCCGCGCGGTCGAGACGCCGCGGACGGAGCGGCTGTGGAACGGCCCGGCGCCTGGAGCGAAGGGCAAGTCGCCGGAAGATGTCCCCGAGCTGATTTTCTACCTCCCCGCGCCGCAGCAGGCGACCGGGACGGCCATCGTGGTCTGTCCGGGCGGCGGCTATCGCGCGCTCGCGATGGACCATGAAGGCCACCAGGTCGCGCGCTACCTGACCGCGCGCGGCATCGCCGCGGTCATCGTCAAGTACCGTCTCGGCCCGCGATACCGCCACCCTGCCCCGCTCCAGGACGCGCTGCGCGCCATCCGCGTGGTCCGCTCGCGCGCGGCGGCGCTCGGCGTCCGGCCGGATCGCATCGGCATCATGGGCTTCTCCGCGGGAGGGCATCTGGCCTCCTCGGCCGCGACGCTGTTCGATCATCCGGATGGCCGGGTGCCCGACGGCCTCGAATCGGTGTCGTCGCGTCCCGACTTCGCGGTGCTGGGCTACCCCGTGATCGTGTTCGGCGGCGACGTCACGCATCGGGGCTCGCAGACCCACCTGCTCGGCGAGGACGCGCCGCCGGAGCTGGTCGCCCGGCTGTCGACCGATCGCCAGGTCTCCGACGCGACGCCGCCGACCTTCCTCTTCCACACGAGCGAGGACCAGGCCGTGCCGCCGCAGAACAGCATCGCGTTCTACCTCGCCCTGAAGCGGGCCGGTGTGCCCGCGGAACTGCACATCTACGAGAAGGGATCGCACGGCGTCGGGCTCGCACCCCACGATCGCGAACTGTCGACCTGGCCCGAGCGCCTGATCGGGTGGATGCGCGGGCGAGGACTGCTCGAGCGCGAGCACTAGACGCGGCGCCGCGGGGCGGCAGTCGGCGATCGATGGGTTCTGCGGCCCGTTCCGTGGGCCGAACGGCAGATGCAGCCGCCGCCGCGGAAACCATCCTCGAGGCATGAACGTCCATACAGATCGGCGTGTGCCAGCGCCGTTCCTGGTCGGTTCGTGTCATGTCGTCGAAGATCGCGCTTCTGTTCGTGGCTCTTGCCGCCCTGCCGGTCGCCGGCTGCGGCAGCTCGTCCGCCTCTCCGACACCGGTCAAGGTCGCGGTGATCAAGGTCGGTGACGAGGCCTTCCGTGTGGCGCTGCCGACGCCCGAGCTCGTCGAAGCGGCGCGCGCCGCCCAGGCTGGCGATGGGCCCCGCATTCCCAACGGCCGCCTCGTCGCCGGGACGCAGGTGAACGTCGGCTACAGCTGGCACCTCGAGGACCTGCGGTTCGCCGACGTCACCATCGAGCTCTGCGATGGCCGCCCCTCCATGGTCGAGCGGGAAGGGATCACGTTCGGCGCCGGGCGATTCTGCCCGTGGGGCGCCGAAATCGTCGCGATCGACTGAGGCCACGATCGGCGGCCGATCGTGGGTCGGAGGTCGGCCGCCCGCGCACGGCGAGACCTACGAGGTCCCGACCCTGATCCGCACGTTCCGGTAGCACACCGCGTCGCCGTGGTCCTGCAGCAGGATGTACCCCGGGACCTTCGTGCCGAACTTCGCGGTGTTCCGGAACTTGCTGTCCTGCACCAGCGCCAGGATCTCCGGGCTGCCCAGCTCGTAGGACAGGACCTTCCTGCCGTTCAGCCAGTGCTCGACGTGGTTGCCCTGCACCAGCACGCGCGACTCGTTCCACTGGCCCGCCGGACGCGTTTCGGCCCCGGTGGCGGCCTTGACGTCGTAGAACGCGGCGGTGCGGCGCTCTTCGCTCGCGGCGTCGGCATGCGCGCCGTCGATGATCTGGTACTCGTGGCCGATTGCCGCGTCATGCGCCTCGGTGACGAAGTACTTCACGCCGCTGTTGCTGCCGACCTCGACACGCCACTCCCACCGGAGATCGAAGTCGTCGTATGTCTTCGTCGTGATGATGTCGCGCCGCCCCAGCGTGTCCGCCCCGTCCGACGACGGCAGGCAGAGCGCGCCATCACGCACCTCCCAGCGCAGGCCGCTCGCGTCCGGCTTCCGGTAGCCGCGCCAGCCCTCCAGGCTGCGCCCGTCGAACAACGGTGTCCATCCGTCTTCGGCACCCGCGGGCGACTGCTGCTGTGCTGCCGGCACGGCAACGGCCAACGCCAGCGCACCCGCCAGCATCAGCGAGATCCGGTACGTGTTCCTCATCACATGCCTCCTCCGGAGTTGATCGGACCCCTTCTTCTGCCTCATCGACCGGCTGGGGTGACTCCAGTCGCGACGTCCCGAGCGGTCTGTGTGGGCTGCGGAGGGCGCTCCGGCGCGGGTGCCGGCGTCACCTCCGGCTCGGGCATCGCCTCCTTCGGGAATCGCGGCAGCGTCTGATCGTGCATCGCCAGCTGGTAGACGACCGATGCCGCCACAATCGCCTGCGCCTTCGCATCGTCTTCGACGATGCGCTCGTAGGTGTCGAGATTCGTATGCCAGGTGTGCGACTGGTATTCGATGGGATCCAGCAGCGTGCCGATGCCGGGCAGGCCGGCGGCATTGAACGACGTGCTGTCGGTCCCGCCGACGCGGCGGCTTCTCGTATTCGTCGCGCCGACGACTCCCAGGTCGGCCAGCGGCGCGATGACCTGCCGCAGCATCCCGGCCGCTTCGTCGGGGCCGAAGACCGCCAGCCCGCGCACGCGGCCGGTCCCGGTGTCGATGTTGACGTACCCGGCGAAGTCCTCGTATCCGGGGCGCGGCGACTCGAACGTGCCGAAGTGCTCCGCGACGTAGGCCTTCGAACCGAGCAGCCCCTGCTCCTCCCCGCTCCAGAGCGCGATGCGGATCGTGCGGCGCGGCTGTACGCCGATGGCGGTGAGAATCCGCACGGCTTCCAGCATCGCGGCCGATCCGCTCGCGTTGTCCGTCGCGCCGGTGGCCGCATGCCACGAGTCGAGATGCGCGCCCAGCATCACGACCTCACGCGCGATGTCCGTCCCGGGAATCTCCGCGACGACGTTGTAGGCGGTCCGCCCGTCCTCGTGCACCCGGTTGACGATGTCGAGCTCGACGTCGACCGTGCGGCCGCCCTGCAGCAGTCTGGCGATCCGCCCGAAGTCCTCGTTGCGCAGCACCACCGTCGGCACGGCGCGGTTCACGTCGAACGTCCGGTTGTGGAACGCGCGAATCTGTCCGTGCGCCCGCCCGGCGTCGTTCAGGCGGGCGAGCGCGCCGTGCTCGCGCAGGAACCCGTCGAGGCGTTCGTTCACCTGCGCCGCGCTCAGGCGGCCGGGCGGTACCTGGGGGCGCTGGCGCGGCGGGACGGGCGCCGGGCTCACGGGATCGAAGCGCGCGCGCAGCTCGTCGAGATCCCACCGGCGCGCGGGATCGTTGAAGGTCACCGGCACGGCGGCGTGCGGCCCGACGAGGACGATGCGCCCTCGAACCCGGCCGGCGGCTGCGTCGAGGGTTCGGGTGAGCTCCTCGGCCGTCGGCGCCTGGGGGATATCGAGCTGGACCACCTCCGCGCGGACCGGACCCGCCGTGGATGGTGTCCACGCGAGCACTTCGCCGACCAGGGCGTCACGAACCGGCGAGACCAGATGCGCGCTGAATCGTTCGTTGCTCCAGCCGGGATGACCGAAATCCCAGGGTTCCAGCCGTGCGTTCGTCAGCCCCCACTCCTGGAGCTGCTGCCGCGCCCACTCGCCGGCCGCTTGCAGATTCGGCGATCCGGTCAGCCGCGGACCGTGCACGTCCGTCAGCACGTGCAGCGTCTGCATCACCTGCGACCGCTCCGTGCCTTCCCGCCGGATCTGCCAGAGCACGTCGGCGACCGCCGGGTCGCCGGCGCGCGCCGGCGCGATCAGCAGGGCCGCAAGGAGGACGGGGGCGAGGAGGCGGACGGGGCGTGGCAGCATGGCTGATCGTTCTATCACGACCGCGGCACCGGCTGCCTCCATTCGCCCGGGAGGCGCGGCTGCAGTCCGCCGTACCAGCCGCTGTCGCGCCGGCCCGCAATTGCAACCGGGGGCCGGGTCCCGGACAATCGTAGGATGGAACCCGGGATTGATTCCGCCGGAGGCCTGTCGCCGGCGCAGGCGGCCGACGAAGCGCGGGTCGTCGAGAAGCTCGGCATCCGGCACGCGCGGCGCCACATTTTCCTCTGCTGCGATCAGGCCAAGCCGAAGTGCTGCGATCGGGAGCGCTCGATCGTCGCGTGGAAGTATCTGAAGCGGCGCCTCATCGATCTCGGACTGGCCGACGCCGGCGTCCTCCGGACGAAGGCGAACTGCCTCCGCATCTGCGAGAACGGCCCGATCGCGGTCGTCTATCCCGAGGGGGCCTGGTATCGGGGATGCGACCCGCCCGTGCTCGAGCGCGTCATCCAGGAGCACCTGATCGGCGGCCGCCTCGTCGAGGAACACCTCATCGTCGCCTCACCGTTGCCGGGAACTGAACAGCTGCGGCCGGTCGACAGCGAGACCCCTCCTTCGCCAGACGCTCGCTTCGCTCGCGGCTCCGGAGGGCAAGCCTGATCCGCCGAAGCCCGCGACCATCGCACGCGGGCGAAGGCGGGACCTGATCCGCCCGCGCGCACGGATGCAGGCGCGCGGGCGGGACCTGATCAGACCTGATCAGACCTGATCCGACCTGATCCGACCTGATCAGACCTGATCCGACCTGATCAGACCTGATCCGACCTGATCAGACCC